>NZ_VIKY01000100.1:0-5885 GCF_009711925.1 Dolichospermum sp. UHCC 0352
TGCTTCGCCCCTACTAACAACTGACAACTGACAACTGACCAATGACCACAGAAAATTTAGAACTTGCTAGATCTCATTATCAAATGGGGACAACTGCTTTTGAAAATGGTCAATATCGGAAATCTGTAGAAAATCTAGAAACAGCCAGCGCCCTATTAGAAAAAAATACCCATTTTGCTGGTGAAATCGAAATTTGGTTGGTGAATGCTTATGAAGCTGCGGGACGTTCGGAAGAAGCGATAAATCTTTGTCAACAACTCATTCGTCATCCCCATTATGAAATTCGTCAACAAGCAAAGCGCCTACTATATATTTTAAAAGCGCCCAAACTTAACAGACCTAAAGAATTGATGACAGAAATTCCCGATTTGGACATAACTTCTGATCACAAATCCAAAATAGTTGTCACTTCTCAATCTAAAAAATCTACATTTAAACAAAAACCTGGAGAACGAGAATATATTGACCTTAATACAGTCAATACTAAAGATAATAATTTTGTTTGGGTAGCTTTAATTGCTGTTAGTTTAACAATTTCCTATTTAGTTTGGTTAAGTTTTTAGTAAATAAGGAGAAATTTAGTCATGAATGTATTCACTTTCATTAAGGTGATATTACAGTTAAGCAAATCTGTGTTTTTTTTAATTAGGAAAATTGGAAAATTTACTAAAATTAAACCTATTGTATTTATGGTAATTTTTTCTTCATTACTATTATCTAGTTGTGTAAAGTATGATTTAGGAGTCAACTTTAACAGCACTAATAATGGTGAATTAGTACAACATATTCAATTATCGGAAAAAATCACTATTTTTAGTAGTGATTATCTATCACAATGGTTAAAAACTTTAGAACAACGAGCGCGACAATTAGCAGGTTCAACAGAGAGAATTTCACCATCAGAAATCGTTGTTAAAATTCCCTTTACCAGTGCAAAAGAATTACAAGAAAAATTCACTGGCTTTTTTAATACTCGAACTGATGAAGATGGTAATGGTTCGGAAATATCAAATATTACTTCAACTTTAGTTGCAGAAGATACGAATTTTTTCCTATTTTCCAGAAATCATTTAGTTTATGATTTAGATTTGCGTTCTTTGGCTATGCTGACCACTAAAGGTGATAGTTCTATTGTCAATCTAGACTTTAGCCTACAGACACCTTGGGGAGTCAAGAATATTGAAAATGATGAAAATGCTATCCAACCAGAAAAGCATGGTAATCAACTGCTATGGACAATTAAAGCAGGGGCTATAAATCATGTAGAGGTAGTTTTTTGGTTGCCGAATTTTCTGGGAATTGGGACTTTGTTAATTATCGGATTTGTGTGGTTAGGATTATATCTGAGATATACATTTTTACCAAATCCAAGTATTCAGTTAACTGCCAAAAAAGACTAACTTTAATTATTCTTCTTCATTGTTTGCACCAAGAAAACTAAAATCCCTCCAGACAGCAGCAAAATTCCCAACCAAATCAAGGGTTGTGCTAATCCAATTGTTGTTCCTTGCTGATTCTCATTTACACTTGGACTAGATTGAAGAGTATCTATATTCTTTCCTGTAGCCACAGTGACAATAAACTTTAACTCAAAAGGTTTAAAACTTCCTTCATTCACAGGTTTACCACTTAATTGCAACTGATAAGCCCCTGGTTTGGGAAAAGTTACTTCTGCCCCTGGAATGCCTTGATAACGTTCAACCTCAATAGGTTTTAATGGAGGTTCAAGTAATGCTGGTTCTCCCACTGCATGAGGTTCAGCATAAATAGCCAACTGACAATTACAATCTTTTAAAGGAATTACCTTACCACCTTTCCGAGTCAGGGCAAACCAAGCTTGAGTAACTTCTCCAGCGCGAGGATTATCATTAGGTTCTATATGGATAGTAGCACCAACATCTGCCGATATTTTCACCGTATGGGCTAAAACTTGAGTATTTGTAGTAACTATTAAACCAAATAAAACTAATAATAGATACTTGATTTTGTGTGCAGGATAAATAGTTAATTTACCGCGATTTATTGGGAGGAACATAAAATTTTTCTAGACGTAAATATAACCAAGAATACCGCGAACGGATCAACAATACAGCTAAGGTAATTAGACTCAGTAACACGGCTGCTAATTGGTTTTGCCAACTTAATCTTACAGCCCCCAGATAATGAGAACCAATCATAACCGTATGAATAGCACTCAATAACAAAGCTGGTACACTCAAAAGATGAATATGCCGCCAATGTTTACCTAATGACTTTTGCATAACATCAAAACTTGTACAAGCCGCAGGGAGCATTAATACCAAAGCCACAGCCCCTGCACTCATTCCCCACTGAAATTCTAACGGTAAAAACCAAAAAGCGGTAAGATTCCAGTCTAGTGAGTGTTCAAGATTATGGATAGTATGTACTACCGAAAGCACAAAAGCCCCAACGCCCAGCGCCCGACGGTAACGCAGAGGTGCAGACCAAAAACTATTCACAGGCCGGGCAATCAATGAGAGATTTAAACAAATTAAGGCAGCGTGTCCGCTATAGTCCATCATCGTATCCCCCGTCCGCAATAGGGTAATAGCACCAATAATCAGAGTTACCCACCCACCCAAGCGAAATAATTGACTCCGCTGATCTTGACTAATTAACGCCGTGGAAACACCTACGCCCAACATGATGGGTAGTGTGCCAATTCCAAAAGCTAACATTGTTGCTGTAGCTTGCCACAAATTCCCTGTAGCCGCAGCTTTAATTTGAGCCGCATATAAAAAACCACAGGGCATTAATCCCCAAGTCATGCCTAAAAGTGCCGGTGTCCACCATTGAGTTTGTGCAGATAATTTCAGCATGGCCGCACTCAGACGGTTGTGTAAATTCCCTTTTAATATGGGGTGTAATAGGGGTATACGCGGTAAAAAATCGGGTTTAACTTGCCCTAAACCAAACCAAATCAGCATTATACCTGTAATAATAGCTATCCACCGCCGCAAATCACTACCAACTCCCGCCAGTTGTCCACCTTCTACTAATACTGAGCCTAGTGCGCCAATACCAGCACCAACTATGGCATAACTTAACATTCGCCCCAAATTTAGTAATGTATGAAATTTTAATTGCTGTTGCCAACTTGGATTTTCCTGCTGCTTGGACAGAGAAAAAGCTACAGTCAGGGGTCCACACATCCCAAAGCAATGTCCAAAACTGCCCAGAAACCCCAGAAGCGTTATGAGTAATAAATCTAGCATATTGATGATGGGAACTGGGAATGGGCAATTGGGACAGTATACCGATACTTTTTTGCTAACAAAAGTTAACAAATACATAAGTTGAGGTTTTCTCTCAACCAAGGCGTATCAACCAATGCACGGAGAAAAATTCCCCGCGCACCATTCAAATCTCTATCCATGACATTATTTGTGGATGGAGATCTTATGGTTTTACAACCACCAAGATTCTTAACTATTTCGCCAGTCCAACTAACTGTCTTTGAAGTATAGGCTTCATTTACATCCAATACTATCTTTCTGTATTCAAATGCTTTGTGTTTAATAAATTGTTTGAATTGATAGTGCGATAGCGTTAGCATTTGCCGGACTGATTTGGATCTAATTCTTCTTTTTCCTTTCTTTGACATCTGAGATGTTTCAAAAGTTGGTAAAAGAATTACATCGAAATTATCAACTAAGAACTTGGCAGTCTTTTTATGTAGCTCAGATACAAGATTTTTTATCTTTCCTCTCAATTTAGTTGCGGCTAATTTGAGCCTTCTTTTTTGTTTGCATTTAGCTTGAGATATTTTGCCAACTAACTTGTCCAATTTAAAACAAAGTTTTTGAATTTTGATGTTAGCAGTATCTCCCAACCAACCAAAAGAATCCTCGGAGAAGAATGTTAAAAATGTTCTGATCCCTGGATCTAAAGCCACGACTCGTCCTTGGTTTTCGGTATTGAGTCGTGGCTTTTCTTCGGGAACTGTTAAGTAATAATCGCCATGAGAGAGAACTAATCGGCAGTCTCCAAATCCTTTGAGCAAAGATTCCTTATAGGATGTTTCGCCTAATATGGTGTAAAAAATTCCTTTTTCTAGCACTGCCGATTTGGGAATATAACAGGATTGAACTGGATATTTTCTGGATCTAAATCTACATCGACTTATTCCTCTGCCATTTTTGTATTTCTTTTTGGCATTGCTAACTGCTTTGCAAGCATCCTTAATTGCTATTGATTTAATTTGATAAGGAACACTTTTGCACCAGTCAGGTAAATCATTAAGAATACCTGTCTTTATAGCTGGCCAATTAGCCTTGATTTCTCCATCTTGCAATAACTTGATAGTTTTATTGTAAACAAATCTAGAAACACCAAACCATTGCTTAATTATCGCTTTCTGTGCAGGTGTCAGACTTAGATAAATCTTCCTTGATTTTTTGAGAGTATTTTCTGAGTCCGTGCATTCTGCGTGAAAAAACGTGAATGATTGAGAGTAAATCCTGGGTGAGTTCAGTATTTGGGCAGTGTACAGTTGCGTCGAGAACCACGATTTGTCCACCGTTTTGTTCGACCATGTACTGTATAAGTTCAAACCCAAATCTTGCGAGTCTGTCACGACAGGCAACAACAAGCGTGAACTTATCTCCCCGCAGAAGCTTGTCCAGTAAGGATTGCAATCCTTTTCTTTTGAAGTTGATTCCACAAGGCGATGTCTTTGATGATTTCGGCTTCTGGATAGAGGGATTGCATTTGACACTCTCAGGGAGCCAAGCCGCTGAGATTCTTGGTTCAACGAGTCCACTTAACTTAGAACCCTTGCGGTATCTAAGCCAGAGGTGGTTCTCTCCCCAAGCGTTAAAGCCTCGACTCCGCTCGGCTTTAACCCTGAGCGAAGCCGAAGGGTTAACTTTCCCTCAGCGGACAAGGTAGTTGCATTACTGCAAATTTTGCTTGAGTTTAAATTCTGTGTCGTGTTTCGACTTCGCTCAACACAAGTCTAGCTCCCATGAAGATTTTACCTATTCGGAGGGTAGTCACTAAAACTATGGAATAGAACCCCATATCCTCAATTGTCAAGGTACAGAAAAGCTGTTAGGCAGTTAGGTTTTTATACAGGTTGATTACCATTCCTGTCGTGAATAGTATAACATCATCAAATACAAAGGCGATAAACCTTTGCTCATTTTAACCAATCTTTACAAAAAGAAAAACTCTATGCGGTTAAAACCGCAGGATTCGCTTATATCTCAGGTCTAAAGACACTGAGTTTTACGCTTACCGGATATCTCTATAAGCGATTTGTCTGTCGAGATCATCTCGCTGTTTTGAGGAGTTAACTCGGCAGTAACAAATAATGGTAGCTCGTTCTGAGCTACCGTTGACGTATGATTCGACATCATACAGTCTTTGTCCTGCGGGGTTTTTGATGCTTTTGATTTTCCCTTCATCTGCATATCTCCTCAACGTATTGGGGTGCAATCCCAGAAATTCGACCGCTTTTTACCAGTGGTATGTATGCCATTGGCATACCATAACATAAGTTAAGAAAAATTAGCAAACAAGCAACTAGTACATCACGGCGTAAATAAAGCAACCATATTCAATCGCCAAAAAGCCTACTGTATGTTTAACCGGAAAGGAAATTTTCTGCAACAACAAGGTGAAAATTTGCCAAATTCACCTCTTTACCCTCATGCAAAAAAACAAATTTAATCAGGCAAAAGTCCAATTGTAATAATTACATGACCAATCATTGAACGAGAATTAGAAATCTGGATTCCCACAGGAAATAAACCCTGGTTAAATAAAACATCGAAAAATATAAATCGCACTTGGTTATCTATTCGTCCTTTAGAGGGTGTTTGAAAAGTTATGGTTGATGTATCAAATATTTTTTACCCCAC
>NZ_VIKY01000101.1:0-22215 GCF_009711925.1 Dolichospermum sp. UHCC 0352
TTGATTTCTTACAAGCTCAGTCCCTTTAGGGCTGAGTTATTGACATTTGCATTTTCCCTGTTTCTTGATTAAGTGCAAGATATGAGGTAAGGTATAGGTTTACTGATTAAATCAAAAAATGTCTGAACAACAAACCATTAGTCCTTGGCAATCTAAACCTTGGTGGTGTCAACCTTGGTCAATTATCCTAACCAGTTTAACATTAATCAGCGGTAGTTGGTTAATCTTCAAAATTATTTGGTTAACAATTTTAGTTGCTATTCCATTATTGATTTGGATGGGATTTTTTCTGTTAATTTGGCCGCAGATGATGATTCGCAGTGGAGTTTTGCACAAAATCACAGAATAGTTAATTTAAATCTTTTTGTCAACATGAATGCTCAAATTTCTATTATTATTCCCACTCTCAATGAAGCGGATAATATTAAAGAAGCAATTATTAGCAGTCAATCTAGTAGTAATGTAGAAATAATTGTAGTTGATGGTGGTTCAAAAGATGAAACATTATTAATCGCTAAATCATTGAATGTTAAGGTAATTATTTCTCCTCCCGGACGTGCTAATCAAATGAATACAGGTGCTATGGCTGCTAGTGGGGAAATTCTCCTATTTCTCCATGCTGATACCCGTTTACCGACTAATTTCGAGCAGATGATTCGCACAACCTTAGCAAAACCGGGAATTGTGGCTGGTGCGTTTGCTTTACGGATAAATGCCCCTAATTGGGGGTTGCGTTTGGTAGAATTTGGTGTAAAATGGCGATCGCATCTTTGGCAAATGCCCTATGGTGATCAAGCTATTTTTCTCACCAAAGATGTATTTCAGCAAGTTGGTAATTTCCCGCCAATATCAATTATGGAAGACTTTGCAATGATGAGAAAATTAAAACCTCTGGGCAAAATTCACCTATTACCAACACCCGTAATTACCTCACCTCGCAGATGGTTAAAAAAAGGAATTATCCAAACGACTATTTTGAATCAAATGATTGTCATTGCTTATTTACTCGGTATTTCTCCAACCCAAATTCGTAATTGGTACTCTTCCCCAAAATTATAGAGAATTTTTATGATTATTACCCTTTTATCAGCAATAGATTTTTCTGTAATTCAAGAATCTGTTAAAGTATCTTCTCCCAATCTTCAAGAATTTTTACAGAATGCTTTACAGTGGATTAATAGCCTTGGTGCTATAGGAGGAATAGTATTTATTGGTATCTATATTATAGCTACTCTAGCTTTTTTACCGGCTGCACTGCTGACATTGGGTGCTGGGGTAATTTTTGGTGTAATTTGGGGTTCTATATATGTCTTTATTGGGGCTACATTAGGTGCTATAGCAGCATTTTTAGGAGGACGTTATTTAGCGCAAGGTTGGGTAAAAGAAAAAATATCTAGTTACAAAAAATTTGCCATCATTGATAAAGCAGTTAGTAAAGAAGGATTAAAAATTGTCCTATTAGTTCGACTTTCTCCCCTCTTTCCCTTCAATTTATTAAACTATGCTTTCGGAATTACTAGTGTTTCTTTTCAAGACTATTTAATTGGTTCAGTGGGGATGATTCCTGGAACAATTATGTATGTTTATTTTGGATCTTTAGTAGGAGATATAGCCTTAATTGGCAGTAAAAATCAACCTGGAAACATCATTCTCCACTGGGTAATTCAAATCATGGGGTTGATAGCAACAATTGCTGTCACAGTTTATGTCACGAAGATAGCTAAGAAAGCTTTAGAAGATGAGAACTTATAAAAATTCTTTGTTTTTTATTTTTCAATAATTTTAGTAATTTTGTTAAATATAAAACCGATAAATTTCTGATGATAATGTATTTATAAATAACAGATCATATAATCAAAAACATAGTTTATACTTAACCATTCAGAGGTAATACTAATGTCAACTTCAGAATCTCCAAGAGTCACAATTCGTCCCATGGATGAGTATAATCAAAAACTCCTCAAAAATGTTCATCCAGATAATTGGGTAAATCCCCAAAGGGCTGATTGTTATGATTTAGTAGTAATTGGTGGGGGAACTGCGGGTTTGGTTGTCGCTGCGGGGGCTGCGGGATTAGATTTGGGTTTAAAAGTGGCATTAATTGAAAAAAATCTCATGGGAGGAGATTGTTTAAATTTTGGTTGTATTCCTTCTAAATGTTTAATTCGTTCTTCTCGTGTAGTTGAAGAAATCAGAAAAACCAAAGATTTAGGGATTAATATTTCTCAGAAATTTGATGTGGATTTTGCCACAGTTATGGAGAGAATGAGACGCATTCGGGCGAGTATTAGTCATCATGATTCTGTGGAAAGATTTAAAAGTTTAGGAATTGATGTTTTTTTAGGTGATGGTAAATTTATAAACAAGAATACTATAGAAGTTGATCAGCAAACATTAAAATTTAAAAAAGCTGTCATTGCTACTGGTGCTAGGGCTGTTAAACCGAAAATTCGGGGAATTGAAGCAGCAGGTTATTTAACTAATGAAACTGTTTTTTCCCTAACTCAGAAACCCGAAAAATTAGCCATAATTGGTGGTGGACCTGTTGGCTGTGAATTAGCACAAACATTTCAGCGTTTGGGTTGTGAAGTGACATTATTTCATCGAGGTTCACATATTTTAAATCAGGAAGATTCAGAAGCAGCGGAGATTTTGCAAAAAGTTTTAATTGATGAAGGTATTCGTTTAGTATTAAATTGTCAATTAGAAGAAGTTGTTACAGTTACGGAAGGAAAACGCCTATATTTTTCTGTGAATAGTGAACGAGATTCGGTGACAGTTGATGAAATATTAGTTGGTGCGGGACGGGCTCCCAATGTGGAAAATTTGAATTTAGAGGCAGTGGGTGTAGAATATGATCAAACCTGGGGTGTAAAAGTGAATGATTATTTACAAACCACAAATCCCAAAATTTACGCCGCTGGTGATATCTGCATGAATTGGAAATTTACTCATGCGGCAGATGCGGCAGCGCGAATTGTGATTAAAAATACCCTGTTTTCGCCTTTTGGTTGGGGACGATCTAAACTCAGTAGTTTAGTGATGCCTTGGGTGACATATACCAGCCCGGAAATTGCTCATGTGGGGATGTATGCAAATGAAGCGAAAAAATTAGGTATAGAAATAGAAACTATTAAGATTCCTTTTAAAAGTATAGACCGAGCGATCGCAGATCATGAAGAATCTGGTTTTTTAAAGATTCATCACAAAAAAGGATCAGATCAAATCCTCGGTGCAACCATAGTTGCTAATCATGCAGGGGAGATGATTTCGGAAATTACTACAGCTATTGTTAATAATATTGGTTTAAGTAAACTGAGTAGTGTAATTCATCCTTATCCCACTCAAGCGGAAGCCATTAAAAAAGCCGCAGACGCTTATCGTAAAACTCTACTAACACCAAGAACTAAGCAATTATTGGGATTTTTAACCAAGTTTTCTTAAATTTGAGAGTTTCAGATCCCCGACTTCTCTAAGAAGTCGGGGATCTTGTTCTTGAAGAAAATATTCATGGTAAAATTCATGAAGAAAGAGAAAAAATTGCCCCAGCTATGCCAGGATTATCAGGACATCAAACAAAATGGAATATAAATCTCTGGCTATTGTCAGCAGTATCGTTATATTTGGAATTCTGGAAACCTTAGTTCCTTTCTTTCAATATCGTCAAAATCCCATTAAAAGAGTTATTCACAATTTAATTTTGGGGTTAATAAATTTTTTTGTGGTTAATTTAACTGTTATTTTAATCTTAAATTCTCTCTGGAAACCAACTTTATGGCGGGGATTATTTTATGATATTAATTTACCCTGGTTACATTTTATTCTCTCTTTTTTATTGCTTGATTTGTATATGTATACGTGGCATAGATTAATCCACACTTGGGGTTTTGCTTGGCGTTTTCACAAAGTCCATCATACAGATAGATGGATGAATATATCCACAGCTTACCGCTTTCATACAGGAGAAGTTATTGTTGCCAATATTCCCAAAATTGGGTTAATTTATCTGTTGGGAATTACACCAAACGCTTGGATATTATATGAATCTTTATTTGCGGTATCATTAGTTTTTCATCACAGTAATTTTGCCTTACCTTTTAAAATAGATAAATTCCTGAGTTATTTTATTGTTACACCTAATTATCATCGCGCTCATCATTGTCAATTAACAAAATATTTAAATAGTAATTATACAAGTTTATTAACTATATGGGATCTAATTTTTCAATCTCGTTATTATCCGCCCCAACCAGAAAGCATCCAGTTAGGTATATCGGAAGAAACCAGAGATCTTAATTTTATCAGTTTATTAAAATTACCGTTTGTGTCTGTTAATAAACACAATTGATAGGATCAGAGAACGGAATTCAAAAGTAAAACATTAAGAAACTTATCCAAAGATGCAGAAGCTGATTTAAGATTAAAATTAATGAGCTAAATTGTTCAATTTGGAGTTTTTCGCTGTGTTAAGTTCACCTTTACCCACAATCAACGCCCTCAAACAACCTACCAGTGATGCTTGGGTAGAGCAAGCGATCGCTAACCTTGATATTATCTTACTAGATCACTCCCACTGTGAACGCAAAGCCGCAGGAGTAGCATTAAATATGATGTTTCGCTATCCCTCTAATGCTAAAATGGTGAGAGAGTTAACAGCGATCGCTCGTGAAGAACTAGAACACTTTGAACTCGTCAATCAATGGCTAGAACGCCGTAACATCAAACTAGCAGCCCTATCCGCACCCCCCTACGGTGCAGGGTTAAAATCCCAAGTTCGGGGACAAGAACCCCAGAGATTTTTAGACTCCTTACTCGTCACCGGCTTAATAGAAGCCCGTAGTCATGAACGCTTAGGACTCCTAGCTGCTAACTGTCCAGAACCAGAATTAGCCGCATTTTACCGCAGTTTAATGGCATCAGAAGCCCGACATTTTGGGATGTATTGGGTTTTAGCTGATACCTATTTTGACCGAAAAATCGTCATGGACAGATTAGACGAATTAGCAGAGGTGGAAAGTCAATTATTATCAACCTTACACCCAGAACCGAGAATACATAGTTAGTCAGTTTTTGCCGGAGTATGGATTAACAACCAAGATTGCAAATCATTCAAACTCTGAAAATCTAAAAGAGCTTCACTCAATTCTTCCAACACAGATAATGGTAAACCAGAAATAGATTTTATCTTTCTCTGAGATATTTTACCAAACCGCTTTGTTAATTGTCGAATCACCAAATTAATTGTAGCTTGTTCTATGCCTTGTTCTATGCCTTGTTCTAGTCCTTCCTCTAGTCCTTCTTCTCTGCCTTGTTCCAGTCCTTCCTCTCTGCCTTCTTCTTTAATTTCTTGATAAACTCTAGTTTCTTTGAGTGTAATTCCTAACATTGATTCTACCTCCCGACGACTCAGATTTTCAAACTTGTAGACCATGATTGTCGTGATCATCTCCATCATAGCTTGACTTGATGGTGTGACAATCTCCTCATGGGTTCTGGTTAATAAATATCTAGCTACTGCTGGGGCTTGACTTTCTTCCAGGGTAGTTAGTAACATGACACCTAAACCTAATGGTAATTCTTGAATATCTCCCAATTCATCTAAATATACTCGATGTACTTGAGGACTGTTGAGAAATCCCCGATGAGGATAAATGTCATTTTGTTCCGTATTTCGAGATGGATAAATGATCACTACTTGCCAATCACAAAATCTTTTGCGATTACGATAAAAATATAGTGAAGTTTCCGCACAGATTCTTTCATACAATTCCTCATCTCTTTGAAATTGTACCTCACAAAAATATACTATGCCCTGTTCATCACTTTCTGGTGGTAAAAATACACCATCAATTGCAAAAGTCGGTTCTTTGACAGCCACAGAATCAAAGCGGTAAGCCTGAGCATTAATCGGCGGATCTGTCAACAGTTCAAACAACAAAGATGGATATTGTTGAAAGAGTTTATAAAAAAGTGAATCTCTTCGCATAAATCATGATTATAATATTTACTGGTTAAAATTCCTCAAACTTTGCGTCTTTGCTCCTTTGCGCCTTTGCGCGAAACATAATTTAACTGTAAAATAGAAAAAACCCCGGAGGTAGAATTACGGTTTACGCACGTCCCCTAGCCAAATTAATCGAACAGTTGCAACGGCTACCCGGAGTTGGTCCAAAAAGCGCCCAACGTTTAGCTTTGCACATCTTAAAAAGACCAGAAGCAGAGGTAGAGGCTTTAGCCCAAGCACTTGTTGACGCGAAAAAACAGGTAGGTTTATGTAAAGTTTGTTTTCACCTTTCATCAGATCCAGTCTGTGAAATTTGTCGTCACCCTCAACGAGATAATACAACTATTTGCGTAGTTGCAGATTCCCGTGATGTGATTGCCTTAGAAAAAACTCGTGAATTTAAAGGTAAATATCATGTTTTATGTGGTGTAATTTCCCCTATGGATGGTATCGGACCAGAACAGTTAACCATTCAAGCTTTAGTGAGACGGGTAAGTGAACAAAAACCCCAAGAGGTGATTTTAGCCATTAGTCCCAGTATCGAAGGGGAAACCACAACATTATACATAGGTCAATTACTAAAACCATTTACAAAAGTCACCCGTATTGCCTTTGGTTTACCCGTCGGTGGTGATTTAGAATATGCTGATGAATTAACTTTAGCCAGAGCTT
The DNA here is from genome assembly GCF_009711925.1 of Dolichospermum sp. UHCC 0352. Lineage (NCBI taxonomy): Bacteria > Bacillati > Cyanobacteriota > Cyanophyceae > Nostocales > Aphanizomenonaceae > Dolichospermum > Dolichospermum sp. UHCC 0352. The sequence continues at coordinate 6,677 of NZ_VIKY01000101.1, forward strand.
TAGAAGGACGGAGAGAGTTAGATTAAAAGTAGCAAATTTCATTACCAAAATGTTTTTTACCAATTCCTTAGAAAATCAACTTCAAGAGTGTAACAATACCATTAACGTTCAACCAAATAATGTTAATGCTTATGTTCGTCGCGGCATGGTTTATTTTAAATTAGGAAAAATTACCGAATCAATTCAAGATTTTGATCATGCAGAAAAGTTAGATATTCAAATTACTCCTTATCTTTGGCAACGAGGACTATCCTATTATTATGCAGAACGATTTGCTGAAGGTGCAAAACAGTTTGAAATTGATTTAACTGTTAATGCTCAAGATGTGGAAGAAACAGTCTGGAGATATCTTTGCATAGCTAGATTATCCGGTGTTACAGAAGCTCGTAATTCTTTATTACCTGTGAAAAATGATCCGCGAAAAATCATGAAGTCTGTCTATGATTTGTTTGCAGGTAATTGCACAACAGATGATGTTTTGAATGTGGGAAAATTGGCAGGATTAAAAGGTAAGTTTTACAGTCATCTTTATTTGGGTTTATATTATGAAGCTGAGAATAATTTAGAGTTAGCGCAGGAATATATAGTTAAAGCGGCTGATGAATATAAAATTGATGATTATATGTGGTATTTAGCCGTAGTGCATAAGCAGTTACGGAAATGGGAGTAATATATGAAATACAGTAGGGCTGATTCCTAGTAAAGATAGAATTTTCGCTATTGGTTGTATAAATGAATTGGGCGAGTATTTTGTATTTATGGATGAAAATGAATTACTGGGGACGTTGTGACGTTTTATCAAGGATTTCTGGGATTGACTAATTCTGAAAGCTATTCCAGTGGGTATTATTTGGAGTTGATTGCTAAAAAACGAGATGAGTTACTTTCGGTTGTTGAGCCTCAAGGTGATGTGGGGAAGCAGTTGAGTCTGTTTTGAGTAAGGGATTATACTAATGATGAGATCGATCGTCTATGGTATGGAGGAGGGCGATCGCACAATCTGAACAGAATCAACAGGTAAATAAAAAATTTCCGTTGTAGCAGGAATATATTACTACTACCTAACTATCAGAGTTTCCCTTTGTTAAATTTGCCTTAAATTTCTGAGTAATGCTTATGTACTATTGACTAATTATCAACGTAATGTTAGTTAATTCTATGGAAGCAATTATCCTTGTAGGGATTCAATCAAATCAAATGGCAAAAAACAAGATTGGAAATATACCTTTTCCACCTTTAGTTAAAATAGATGTAAATGAGCCGCTTTCGGTAGATGAAGTTACAAAGATTTTAAAGTCTCGTGATGAGGGAATTAGTATTTGTGTAAGAAGTCAAGAAGGACATCCTGATCGAGGTGGTTATTTCTTTCATATTCTACCCAAAAAAGAAAAAAACATCACTCTATGCGAAATATACAATTTTGAAGAAAAACCAGTCATTACCTTAACAGTTAATGAATTGACAGATTTTATCAACCATTGTTCAGGATTACAGTTTAGCAAAACAGCTTTTCATCTTTGTCAATCAGTAATTAATTTTCGACTAGACCCTGAATAAGATATTTTGGTTTTTTATGTTGTTTTATTTTTATCATCTGAGAACCATCTAAATCATATTCCGTTGAATCATATTTGTCATTAAAAGTATAAATTTTGTTTGCTCCATTTGTAAAGATATGTAGCAGAATGTCATTTTTCCTTTCTTTAGAAAACATTGAAAAAAAAGAATTAAGAATAAAACAAACATTTTTTGATTGCCATCCTATAAAATACTGAGCATTATTATCATTATAATGAATTGGATATATTTCATTACTGCCTGTAATTTTAGGTAAAAGTAAATAAGCTAAATTTTTAAATCCTTCAGTAATTACTATATTCTTGAATGAAAGATACTCTGTAATAGTACGATAGATAAGAGTTGATTCAGGAGGCTGATACTCAAAATCTTTTTTCCATATCCGTAACAGCTTTCCATAATTACCTTCTTCTTGATTATAGATCCCATTTTTACAGTTTACTGCATATCTCAAATCAAACCCTTGAAGACCATCACCAAGGTCTTGAGGTGGCTTATTTAACCAGTACCAATCTCTTAAATATGCAAGTGATGAAGCATGAAAAACAAAAGCTTTATGAACAAAAGGTGATCTGTCCCATTTTATGTCTTGAGAATCATATTTCCAGTCCCAAAGAAACACGACCACAAAATCTGTTTTTGGATGAATATCTTTTTTTAGAGTATCAAAGTTGGCTGACTTCTCTTCTGCAATACTTTGAAGACACTTTACCTCAACCCTTAGACCTCTTTCTCCTGATATTTTACGGACTTCTAAATCAGGAAAGCGATTAGCTACAACATAGCACCAAAAAAGGTTTTGTATTCCATTATCCTCAAGAATACGAGTTGCTATACGAGCAAGTTCATACTCTAAAATTAAACTTACACGATTACGTACATCTGTGAGATTCCTTTCATTCTTTGGAATCTTTTCACCTGCGTATATTCCTAACCTTTGTCTTACATCATTAGTATTTAAACGAGAAACTATCTCTGGCAAAAAAATGTCAGATAACCAACCTAATGTCTCAAGAGGTTCACATTCACCCATTAAAAATTTTTGTAAGCTAAGAGCATCAAATTTCATAGTTATCACTTATAAAACAAGTAACAAGTTCTTTTACAGAAGATTTTATTATATTTTGGGACATTTCTATCAAAGATTCTGCTTCTAATTTAAGTTTTTCTGCTTTTTGTCGTTGATTAAGTAAATTTTGATAAATTTTATGTTGAATTTTTTTAGGAGGAATCGGAATTATAATTTGATTGATATCTCGTGAGTTAATACGTGGACGACCAATTCCTGTTACTAAGTGCATAATTTGCCCATAAACAAAATTTGATCTTAGTAAGATACTTAAAAGAAGAGGATCTATTATTGGTGTACCATCAAGGTTTTGACGAACAGAGAAAACTGAGCATTCAGAAGATACATAACCTGACTCAGAAAAATCCATCAATGCTACTTTTCTTAAATTAGGACGCATTTTAGCAAAAATTATATCTCCAGGCTTATATATTTTTACAGAACTTTTTAATGAATCAGCAGGTGTTAGTATCTGTTCTACATAACCTGTATGAGGCTCAATATTAGCAAGGCCAGTGTACCGAATAATAGTTCCACCTAAATTTTTTGATGGCACTATAGAAACATTTCTTTCAATGCAAATATCTTTTAAATATTTGACAGGATAAGCACAACTAGAAATAAGTTCGCTGCTGACTTTTCTTGATGAATGATTATACTGAAAATCAATGCGATAACCGTTTTCTTCTTTCGTGTTAATTAAATCAATATCAGTCACATAAATATTTTCTTTCGGATTAATTATACCATCTTCAATATACTTATGCCAAGCTGAGAGGATTTCAGGAAAATCACTATTAAGATAACTTGTACCATCTTGATTATATTGAATATCATCGTCTCCATTTGGTTTACGTCCGACTGTTTCTGCTTTTGCAAAAAAGATTTTTTGAGTATTATGATTGGATATTTTCTTCTTCGATAGTACAATAATGGAAGTATTCACTGTTGCATAGGGCATAAAAGCTGTATCTGGAAGGGTTACTACAACTTTTATATCAAAATTTTCAGTAATAAAACGTCTCACATCAACTGTAAGAGTCTGGTTAAGAATTCCTTCTTCAACAACAATAGCTAATATGCCATTTTCACGTAAGAGTGAATGACAACGTTCAATAAATAAAATTCCTCTGCGACGGGATGACTTGCCTAATCCAAGTTTCATTGTTTTTAAAACTTTTGAATCTGTAAAGTCACTTCCGAAAGGAGGATTGGTAATTATAGTATCAAAACTCGAAAAATATTTTTCAATATCTGCACCAAGAGTACCTCCATCAGGAAGAAATATTTTGTGAATATTTTTGGCTTCATGAAGAAGCATATTTATTCCAGATATCCAAGAAAGACGTTCATCAATTTCAATACTCGTCAGAGACGAATAGTTTAATTTGTGACGAGCAATACTTGAAAGAAAACCACCTGTTCCTGATGCAGGATCGCAAACATCACCTTTAATATATGGTTTACATAAGGAAACTATAAATTCAACAATGTGCGGTGGTGTAAAGAATTGTTGATGATCTCCTTTATCAAATGTATTACGGATGACTTCTTCATAAGCAAGACCTTTGAAATCAAAGTGAGTTGATGAAAAGTCAAAAGATTGAAGGGCTAAAACACACTCATAAATTGCTTGGTCTGAGCAACATAACTTACTAAAGCTTACAGGAATTAAATCCTTGTATTGCATTGCCAGTTCATAATAATAGTTTCTAATAGCTTGAGTATTAACAGAATTACTACTTATTAGAAAAGGAGTTACAAAACCATCTTTTTGAGCTTTATCTGCAACAATTTTTGTAAAAATCAACTTTGTAATTTCATCAAAGCGATTAATAATGTTACTTTGGCTATCATTATCACGAAAGATACTATGAAGTCTAGAGACCAGAAGACGGATGCTTCTGACATCAAAAAGTTCAAATTTTGGGGTAATTGTTTCCATTAAACTGCTCAAAGTTTTCCTTCACGTTCTAATTTTTCTTGTGCTGCTTGAAGCAACCATGCCCTACGGCTTGTCTTCGTCAACTTCCGTGCATTGTCAATAAAATTACACATTTCTGCTGGTATCACCATTTGAAAACGCACTTCTTTGGCACTTTTATCCTGTTCGTCTTGTTTTACTGGTGGACTGCCAGCATTGATGATACCCTCAATGTCTACCTGATTTGATTCCATTACATTGTAGTTACTTGGCTTGCGAATTGTGATTTTGTACTATTAATGTTCTAACATTATACTATCTTAGTATCAAAACAGTACAAAAAGTATATTAAATTTATTAACTTTGTTTAATGTATAGATAGTCACTTAATTTCTATATTAGTTATCGTTCAGCATTGTGTTTAGAGCTAACGCTCATGTACGACAATTATATTGCCGTACTACCATGCCAACATACTTATACTTTGGTGAAAACGAATTCTTTCTAACTCGCACTATCAAACAACTAAAAACCCACACTCTAGATCAACAATGGGCAAACTTCAACTATACAGAATACCCTCCAGAATCTAAAGAAACCATTCCTCAAGCATTATCCGATATCATGACACCAGCAGTTGGGAGTGGAGGACGATTAGTACATTTGCCCAACAGCACATTACTGGGAGTTTGTTCAAAAGAAATTTTGTTGCAGTTGGAGTCCATTCTCCCCAAAATTCCCTCCACAAATACACTCCTTATCACCAACACTCACAAACCTGACGCGAGAAATAAATCAGTCAAACTCCTACTGGAGTCCGCACAGGTACAGGAATTTCCTCTCATTCCCCAATGGCAAACCGAAGCATTAATACAGCAAGCTCGTACTTTAGCTGACGAAGTAGGTGTAACACTCACCACCGATGCCTACACAGTATTGATTGATTATACAGGCAATCATACACAACTCATATTCACCGAACTAGAAAAGCTCAAAACATAAGCTTTGGGTAAAACAGTCAATGGGGATATGGTGAAAGAATTAGTCTCCGAAAGTGCTGCTAATAGTTTACAACTAGCCAACGCCATTCGCTTGGGTAACATTGCTCAAGCATTAGAATTTGCTGAACGCTTAATTAACTGTAACGAACCAGCTTTAAAAATTACCGCTATATACTCAACACGGCTTAATTATTTGATTCTGTGGGTAGGGGTTTAGCACTGCTCATTGGTGTCAACTTAACGTAAAACCCATAACCCGCCTGGGAATAAATTCCCAGTCTAATAGCGGAAGTCATCTAAAGATGACTGAATACTAGGAAAATTTATTAGTCCGTTTTAACGGACTTGAGCTATTAGACAGGGAATTTATTCCCTGGTGGGTGTGAAAGCCAATAGATAAGCCATTTCTAACTTAAGTTGACACCAATGAGCAGTGCTAAACCCCTACAAATCTAGGTTTTTCATGATTTCGTAAAAGTCCATTTCCCAACCGTGTTTAGTATAAATCGTGAGTCGGCTTTTAGAAATTAATGCGACGATAAACTTCACCAAGGGGGACTTCTACATTTAAACTATGTAATAATATAGACTGCTCAAGATGATCATAAACCTGCCATTGCCAGCGAACTGCTTGCAGCAGCGCTAGTTCCCTCCGGGACGCTCCGCGAAGGCTATCGCTACTATCATCAAGTTTGTAATAATGCTCAATATAGGGTTCAGTTTGGCTAACTAGCAGATATTCGCAAAAGCTAGGAAGGGAGCGATATTTTCTAAATTTATCACCTCTATCATAACCTTCAGTAGAGGGTGATAAAACTTCCACAATTACCAGAGGATTGAGAATTTCGTCAGTGCGCTCACCGTTAAACTCCGGTTCACCATTAATTACAAGAACATCAGCATAAGTACCATGATTAAACTCAGAAATCCAGATTCTTAAGTCCCCATTATAAGTTTGAAAATTAGTGTCTCTGAGAGCTACATTAAGTAAAGTAGTAATATTGACGGTAAGACGGCTATGAACTTCTGAACCTCCAGCCATTGCAATAATTTCTCCGTTACAATATTCATGTCTTTCGGCTGCGGTTTCCTCCATCACTCGATACTCATCTGGAGTGAAGTGAGTTGTTGTTATATCCTGAGTAATATTGGGGGGACTGGTTTGAGTAATAACCACGATCAAACCTCACGAATAATTGGTTTTATTTCAAGATAGTTCTTCCTTATCAACTTCATGATAACAAATTTTAAATCAATTGTCAAGCCCCAAATACAGTTTTTTGCGATCGCTATTTCTGGTTAAAGGAAAATAAGCTAAATCAGGTCTAAATTGAAAGCCATAATTTTTTATAACCAGAGTCAAGGTCAGATAAAATTATATAATAATTTGGTTTTGATGAGGTAAAATGTTTACTCTATTGAAGCACACATTTTTTAAATATGGATGCTAGAATGGACGCTTTTGGGATCAGAGTTCGCTATTTCAGAAAACGTTTAAAACTTTCTCAAGATGAATTAGCTGAAAAATCTGAGTTACATCGTACATACATTGGTGCTGTAGAGAGAGGTGAACGAAATATTAGTTTAATGAATATTTTTCGTTTAGCTGATGCTCTTCAAGTTACAGCTAAAGATTTGTTTGATAATCAAATAGAAAATGGAGAAAACACAAAATGATAAATGAAGATGAGTTACTGAATATAGCTATAGGAAATATTAGAAAAGTTTCAGAATTTAACCCTTACAAGAGCTATGATGGTGTCAATAACAGAGAAGAATTTCAGCAATTCATAGCTAATGATCCTGCCTTTGGTTCTGTAGGTTTAGATGACGAAAGATACATTATTGCCAGAGTAGGAGGAAATCTTGTAACTTCTTTACATCGCAAACTTGGTGATATGTATGAGAATTTATTTGCCTACTTATTAAAAGAGAGTTTTGGCTTAAATGAGAATGAATTACACTTTAGTGTCAATATTAAAATTGGTGAGCGTGAGCAAGATCGATCCATTGATGGATTAATAAGAAAAAATAAGTTTAACCAAAATATTCCTCAAAATTGGATTCAACATGAAGGAATAGGATTTGAAGTCCGTTCATGCTATCAAATTGGTGACTCTAAAAGAATTCAGGCTGATTATGATACGTCCTTAGCTTTGAAATCATATCAAATTCTCCCTGTAATGTTAATTTTCTGCAATACATCTTTAAAAAGCCCTGTACTTAGATTATCAAAGAGTTGGGAACTCTATGAAGGAATAAACAGTTTTAATTTAGGGTTCTTGCGTAGATTTTATGGTAATTGAGGATTGATTACCGCGAAACCCTTACGGGGCAAGGGTTATAACCTATTATGCCCAATATTTTTAATGAAATGCCGATACAATAAGGCTTTCAATGATTTTGAACTGGGTTCTCCATAAAAAGTACCAAAGAACCTAATTTAGTTCATACTATTACTGGTTTCGATCTTTATAATTTTCTTCAGAGAAATTCAGAATCTTTGAAAAAAGAGATAGATAATATTTTCTCTAATTTTTAATACATACTGCTGTTTCATACAAACGTTTTTTACCACCTCTTTTTCTAAAGGAAATTATTTTCTCAACTTCAAAACCCTCGTGTTGAAAAAGCTGCCCCAAAATCACCTCTGTAAATATCTCTACATTTGAGAGCCTAGAATTACCCACAACATAAACACCCTGGAAATTTCTGGATACGCTCTGTTTTAAACATTTTATATGTTTCCACAAATCAATAAAGTATTTGGTGGCATAATTACACATCAAGATATTTTGATTTTTAAGCTCATCATAGTAAGAAAGATATGGCTTAATCTCATCAGGAACTATAATTAAATCCTTCTGTAAAATTGAAGTCGCTCTACCCCATGTTCCACCTATTGCTTGTAAATCTATTTCCGTAGCTTCACTAATATCTTCTAATAGTTCTAAGAAATGCAATTGAGGTCTGGTTTGATGAACATAACTATAACGGTTTGGATAGGGAGGTGAAGTAATTACAAAATCTATAGAACGATTAATAATCTTATTTTGTAAGTTGTTTGTGGAATTACCGACTATAATGGAGTTAAAATTTGAAAATAATATTTGCTTTTGATTGAGCTTGATCAAATCTTCCTTTATGTTCTGGAGATTTGTACTAATTTCCAAATAAACATCTATCTCCCTCTGATGATTATCATCAAATGTAATAGTTGGATGATTTCTATGAATATTTGCACAATCTAAACACGCTTTATTCAAAGATAACCAGATATATTCAGAAATAGGATTATATTTTTCCTGATTCATTATCTCACGGCAAATAATCAAATTCTTTAACACATGAATTTTCCACCAACGAAAGACATTATGAATAATTGGAACTCTGGTATTGAATATCTCAATAACATCTTCTAGTGAAAATGTCTGATATTTTTTAATCGTATCAAATATTTCTTCAAGATAAATATTAATTAAATGCGTATTATCAATATTCCATAGTAACGACTTATTTCCCACTTGCTGAAGTAGAGGATTAATCTCAATTCCCATAGCCTTAATTCCATGCTTCTGACATTCAATAACTGTTGTGCCTCTACCACTAAATGGATCAACGACAAAATCATCTTTACTAATTTTAAATATATCAATAAAAAAGCGAACTAAATTTGGCGAATAGCTAGGGGTCAGCCGATACCATCTATGTACTGACTCTGTTTGTCCTGCTTTAAATGTGATATCACCTATATCAATTTCTTGATAGTTAAAACCAGACTCCTCAATGCTTCTATAAAAACAGTTAGCAATATGAGTATTTCTATCTTCAAATAGTGATAGTTGTTGAAACATGATAACTTTAATAGTAAATTGCTACTTAAAAGTAGCACAAAATGTTCATATTGGCAATACTGCTTCAACTATAAATTTAGACTCTCCTGCCACCCACCACTATAGTACATAAGTTCTATTTTGGCTAATTTACTACCATCTCAAAAATTCATCCCTAAGATTCTTTGATCCCCCTTTATCAGTTGTTACATACAGTCCTAAACTGGAGATGAGAGTGAAAGGCAGTTGGGAGAAATTTTGTGAAAAAAGTTTTAGCAATTATTCTGGGTGGGGGTGCGGGGACTCGGCTTTATCCGTTAACTAAACTCCGCGCCAAACCAGCAGTACCAGTGGCCGGGAAATATCGTCTCATAGATATCCCTGTTAGCAACTGCATCAATTCCGAAATATTCAAAATCTACGTTCTGACTCAATTTAACTCAGCCTCTCTGAATCGGCACATCGCCCGTGCTTACAACTTCAGTGGGTTTAGTGATGGGTTTGTAGAAGTGTTAGCAGCACAACAAACCCCAGAAAACCCCAACTGGTTCCAAGGTACGGCTGATGCTGTGCGTCAGTACATCTGGATGTTACAAGAGTGGGATGTAGAAGAATTTCTGATTCTTTCCGGTGATCACCTTTACCGCATGGATTACCGGCAGTTTATCCAGCGACATAGAGATACAAATGCTGATATTACACTTTCCGTCATTCCCATGGATGATCGTCGAGCCTCCGATTTTGGCTTGATGAAAATTAATGAATCGGGTAGGGTAATTGATTTTAGCGAAAAACCCAAAGGTGAAGCTTTAGCACAAATGCGTGTTGATACCACCATATTGGGATTGACAAAAGAACAAGCCGCATTACAGCCATATATCGCCTCCATGGGGATTTATGTCTTTAAAAAAGATGTTTTGATTAAGTTGCTAAAAGAATCTTTAGAACGGACTGATTTCGGTAAGGAAATTATTCCTGATGCAGCGAAGGATCACAATGTTCAAGCTTTCTTATTTGACGACTATTGGGAAGATATTGGGACAATTGAATCTTTTTATGAGGCTAATTTAGCCCTGACTAAGCAACCCCTACCTCCTTTTAGCTTCTACGATGAAGCAGCACCGATTTATACTCGCGCTCGTTACTTACCCCCCTCTAAACTGTTGAATTGCCAAATCACAGAATCCATGATTGGCGACGGTTGTATTTTGAAAGATTGTCGGATTCAACATTCAGTTTTGGGAGTGCGATCGCGGATAGAATCAGGATCGGTAATCGAAGAAACCCTGATCATGGGTGCTGACTATTACCAACCATCTGTAGAAAGACAGTGCAGTTTAGAACAAGATGATGTTCCCGTCGGTATTGGTACAGACACCATTATTCGTCGTGCCATTATTGATAAAAATGCCCGCATTGGTCACAATGTGAAAATTATCAATAAAGACAACATCCAAGAAGCCGAACGAGAAAAGCAAGGCTTCTATATCCGTAGCGGCATTGTCGTTGTTCTCAAGGGTGCTTTAATTCCTGATGGTACAATCATTTAGTTAGTAGTGATTGGTAATTGGTAATTGGTAATTGGTAATTGGTAATTGGATGATTTATCTTTCTTGTCCCCTGTCCCCTGTTCCCTGTTCCCTGTTCCCTATTCCCTATTCCCTATGACTAAATTAATTTTGCTAATTGGTCTTCCTGGTAGCGGTAAATCAACCTTAGCAAAACAATTATTGACAGAATGCCCTCAGATGCAGCTAATTTCCACAGATGCTATCCGAGGGCAGCTTTTTGGCTCAGAAGCAATTCAAGGACCCTGGCTGCTAATTTGGCGCGAACTGGAACAGCAATTACAGCAAGCCATAACCGCAGATCAAGAAGTGATTTTTGATGCTACCAACGCCCAAAGGAAAAATCGTCGGGAAGTAATTACTCTCGCCCGTGATTGTGGCTTTAGTTATATCATGGGGGTTTGGGTAAAAACTCCAGTTTGGCTATGTTTGGCCCGAAATCAAAGACGGATTCGCCAAGTTCCCCAAGATATAATTCTCCGAATGCACCGTCAACTCCAGGATGCTCCCCCCAGTGTAGAAGAAGGAATAGATGAGCTTATATTCTTTTAATCATAGCAGAAGTACGGGAATTGCGATCGCCCATTCAGCAAGAACCACACTTGATCATAGGAATGATTTGTTAGTCTAATGCCAGGGTCTTTTTATCTGAGATTAGACCAAATAAAAGTTAGAAAAACATCACGTAAACGGCGTTGCTGAATCGAGGTATGAAATTTCCAAATTGAACCTTTAAAAATCTTACCTTTGCGTCTTTGCGCCTTTGCGTGAGACTAAAATTCATACCCTTAATCAGCAACGCCACGTAAACTTATATAGGAGGCTAGTAGATGGCTGCAACCGACTTTAAAGACTATTATGCAATGTTAGGAATTAGTAAAACCGCCACTTCAGAAGAAATTAAACAAGCTTTTCGCAAACTAGCCCGTAAATTTCATCCTGATGTTAACCCCAATAACAAACAGGCTGAAGCCAAATTTAAAGAAGTTAATGAGGCTTACGAGGTATTATCTGACCCAGATAAACGCAAAAAATACGACCAATTTGGTCAATATTGGAAACAAGCTGGTCAAGGTTTTCCCGGTGGTGGTCCTGGGGATATGGGCGGAGTTGATTTTGGTCAATACGGCAGTTTTAATGACTTCTTAACTGAATTATTTGGTGGTGCAGGTCCTGGCAGCGGACGACAAAGTTACTCTTATCGAACTTCTCCAGGTAGACCAGGTGGCGGTTTTAACGATTTTGGTCTTCAAGATGGCGGTGCTGGTGGTACACAAGATACAGAAGCTGTAATTATTTTAACTTTTGCCGAAGCATTTTCCGGTGTTCAAAAACGGTTTAGTTTAGGCAACGAAACTATTGATGTGCGTATTCCTGGTGGCGCTAAAACTGGGACTCGTCTACGGGTGAAAGGAAAAGGCCAAATTAACCCCATGAGTCAACAACGGGGAGATTTATACTTAAAGGTAGAATTACAACCCCATACTTTTTTCCAAATAGAAGGGGACAATCTGGTTTGCGAAGTCTTAATTACCCCTGATGAAGCCACATTAGGTGCAGCGATAGATGTACCCACACCCGATGGTCATGTTAGTGTTAAGCTACCTGCGGGAGTTCGTTCTGGTCAATCTCTGCGCTTACGTGGTAAGGGTTGGCCTGTAGCTAAAGGTGGACGTGGTGATCAATTTGTGAAAGTAGCGATCGCTCCCCCAAAAGACCTCACACCCCAAGAGCGGGAATACTATGAAAAAATCCGAGCTATCCGTACCTATAACCCCCGTAGTCATTTAGCACAAGTTAAATTGTAAAGATTATTGAGGGTATTTCCGTAAACAACGATCCATAAATGTTATTTTCTATTGCTTGTAGGATTTTCACCATTTTATGATTTATGCTATCCCTGTTCCTTAAATAATCGCCTCTGAAAGCCTTCTGGAATGATCATAAATTTTAAGAATCATTACAGAATTACTTGAAAATCACTGAGTTCCTTTTGCATCAAGGCTTTAATTCCCCTTTGGATCTCAAAATCAGCAAACGGACAGTATCTAATGCTTGCCTTTAAAGTTATATTCCCTGTATAATCACAAGTGTCTGCCCAAGTCTTTGTCGGTCTATACACAAAATAGTTAGTTATTTTGCCTGAATGTTAATTCAGTCAGAGTTAAACATTTTTTTGTACCTAGCTATATCTGTTTATAGATTTTTGCCACTGCATAACATCTTGTGAGGAGTAATATTTTGAAGATAAAAAAGCATTCCATTAGACTAGTCAATTATTTAAGACATTTTGTCTACTTGAGTTTATGGCTAACCTTACCAAGCTTACTGCTGGGAACAACTATCTCAGTTAATTCCGCATCTGCGGCAGATGACATGGTAGCAGCAAATCTCAATAATGAATTAATTACAGATCAAACGACAACAACCACTTCTTTAGCCGATACCAAACAAGTATTCACAGCCGCAGACTTAAAACCAAAGGTTGAATCTACTCCTGGGCAAAAACAACTAATTGCCCAAAATGCCGACAGTGATACCAATGATCTCAATAAAATCCGCCAAGAGTTATTAGTTGAACCCCTAATCAAAGCCAAGATAGTATTACCTAAGCCAACTTACCCACCCGGACTCAGTTTTGCTGCTCCCAGTGCCTTCGGAGCTAACATGGGTGACGCTTTTATAGGAGCATCAGGGGCAACCGCTGGTACGAGAGGTAACAGTCTAAATGATATAGACGGAAGTACCAGTCTCGGTTTTGGCTTAGGAAATTCCCAAAAAACAGTTGGTTTGGAATTATCCTTCAACAACGGTAGTATCAAAAGATTTGGTAGTAATGGAACTTTTGACCTCAAAGCTCACCGCATTGTCTATGCCAAAGGAACCAATCAAGTCGGTGTAGCTGCTGGCTGGAAAACCTTTGCTCAGTATAAGACTGAAGCTAGTATTGAACCTATTAGACCTTCCAGCGTTTATGGCGTGGTAACAACTTACTCCCTTTTAAAGCCTAATGATCCTGTTAATAAAATGCCTATCTCCTTCTCACTAGGGGCTGGGGGTGGCGATTTCAGGCAAGGTAATGCCAGTACGGGTGTATTTGCTGGAGCAGGTGTGCAAGTTCATCCCCAAGTAGGTGTAGGTCTAGGTTGGAGTGGAATTGGTTTCAACGTTGGGGCTTCCTTTGTTCCTGTGCCGACTTTACCCTTAACAATTACAGCCCAAGCTTCGGATCTCACTGAGAACACCGCAGGCGGCACAGTATTCTCCTTGAGTGTAGGTTATGGTTTCAATTTCTTGCCTAAATAAACACTTCAATATTTAAAGAATCATTATCATGTTGAAAATCAGAAATCTCCTTTTTGCCCTCAGTCTTAGTCCTGTACTATCCGTTATTTGGCAATTACCAAACCAAGCCCAAGTTAGTAAAGGTACGGCTGGAGTTGACAGTGGTGCTGCTACTGGTGCTTCACAAACTAGTGGTTTTTCCACGCCCCCAACAACAACGATAGGAGGAACAACAACAACAACGATAGGAGGAACAACAACACCAGCAGTAACAGCAACAACAGCAACAGGAATTTCTATCACCATTCCCATCATATCTGGTGTTTCACCCGCCATTACAACTGGCGTTTCCACAACAGGTACTCTGTCGGCGGTTAGTACAACTGGTGACGCAACTACGGCATTACCTACAATTACCGTTTCAGCAGCAACCGTAGAACCAACTTCACCTGGTATCACTGTAACAAACGGTGCAACGGCAAACACTATTGTGATCACTCTTTCACCGCAAGTCCAGGTTACTGTGAATCAGGTGGCTGCTGCTATTACTCAGGCTCTTAGTACAACAGGTGGTACAACAGGCGGTACAACAGGCGGTACAACAGGTGGTACAACAGGCGGTACAACAGATGGTGGTACAACAGGCGGTGGTACAACAGGTGGTGGTACAACAGGTGGTGGTACAACAGGTGGTGGTACAACAGGCGGTGGTACAACAGGCGGTGGTAGTGCTGCTAACGTTGCTTCACTGCTGACAGGCGGTGCTGGGTCACAACAAGTTGCGGTAGCTCTGACAAACAGCTTCACTGCTGCGGGCATTTCCCCACAACTAGCAACAGCACTAGTCACATCTCTCACAGGTTTGTTTGGTTCTACTCAAGGTTCCTTACCAAATCAGCCCCTAGCCCAAGCAACATCAGGACAGCTAGTAGCCAGCACTAAAGCTTTGAAACCTATTCTTGTTATTGCTCAATCTGGTGCAGCAATAAATGTAGATATCAACAAGCTGAACGATGCCATTGTTGCCTACAATGGCATTATTCTCACCAGCGAGGCAGAAAATCTCAGGAAACTTTATAAGGATACCGACTTCGTTGGTATTGGTAAAGTTCTCAAAGAACTAAGAAAGTCAGTTCAATAGCACTCTATCACAAAAGTATCACCAAATAGAACGAAAGGCACGGAAGCCACTTGGCTTTAGAGGGTGTTTGAAAAGTTATGGTTGATGTATCAAATATTTTTTACCCCACCCTAACCCTCCCCTTGTAAAGGGGAGGGAAC
>NZ_VIKY01000102.1:0-522 GCF_009711925.1 Dolichospermum sp. UHCC 0352
CAACCCCCCTTACAAAGGGGGGCTAAATTCCTCAAAGTCCCCCTTTTTAAGGGGGATTTAGGGGGATCTGCGGGTGTCAGATCCCACACGAAAAAGTTTTCAAACAACCTCTTAACTACCTCTTGACAAATTTCTGAATTTAGCCTATCATTAAATTACAGTGGAAATCTGTTTCGCCATATATAGTCATGTTATTAACAGGATCATAGAAAAACAGATATCAAACATTCCCAAAAACTCATCAACCCAACCATTATCAAACATCCTGTTAATCCTTAAATCCTGGACATTATCTCGACTTACTTCGACAAGCTCAGTACAAGTCGCTCGATAACCACCTGATTCAGACAAAATATTATTGTTGTCATGCAGAGCCTCCCGTGAGCATTCCCCAGCAGAGCCAGGGAACGAGGGAAAAATCACATCCTGTTAATCCTGAACTCGTTCCCAGACTCCGGCTGGGAATGGGAGTTTGAGGCTCTGCCTCAAATACAGTGAATATAGTGGAGGCAGAGCCTCCTG
>NZ_VIKY01000103.1:0-55615 GCF_009711925.1 Dolichospermum sp. UHCC 0352
TGAAAACTTCTTTACTCTTGCCTCTTGCCTCTGGTTACTGAGCGAAGTCGAAGTATTGCCTCAAGCCTAGTGCTATGACGACAATTTTCAACGCCAACCTACTAATACTACTTAACGGGGATAGAATCAACATCCACAGTTTCACCATTACAAAAAAGTGATCCAGAAACCTTTAGATTAGCCCTAGAATCCACCGCAGCGGACGAAATAGCCGGAATGCGTCGGGGTGAAAAACTTTTAGAAGCGGTGATTGCCCTTTCGCCACTGTTAGGATTATTGGGTACAGTTCTGGGTTTGATTCGTTCTTTAGGTGCAATTCGCATTGGTGATTTGGGAACTGAATCTACAGCCGGTGTCACCACGGGGATTGGGGAATCGTTAATTAGTACAGCAGCGGGATTAATAGTAGCGATCGCTAGTTTAGTATTTTACCGCCTATTTCAGAGTTTTGTTGTTAACCAAGTTAAAATTTTCAACAAAGCTGGTAATGAAATGGAACTGCTTTACCGTCAATATCCTCCCGAACCTAAAACAATTAACACAGAAAGATTCTCAAAACGCACCTCTAAAAATTTCGATTCATCTTCTCAGTTAGAATCAAAAACATTTATCCAAGAACCGGAAAATGAGCCAGATGATACAGATAATTACAGTTTAAACCTGGGAAATTCAGCAAATTTACCAGATGACAAGGTTGATAATGCCAATTTGAAATCTGGAGAAAAACAAGAAGATGAAAGTTAAGCTAGATACTCCGACTGAAGACGTTCAGATTCAAATTATCCCCTTAATTGATGTTGTTTTTTGTATTCTGACATTCTTTCTCTTAGCAGCTTTACAATTTACTCGTCAACAAGCAATTAATGTTGACTTACCCAAAGCTAGTACAGGCGAAAATTCTGCGGCTAATTCCCAAATTAAAAGCAAAATATTACCTGTAACAATTGATGCTATTGGATTGACTTACATCGAAAAAGAACCTGTGAAACAGGAAGAATTAGAAGCACGTTTAAAACAATATATCCAAGCCAATCCAGATGGAATTTTAGTATTGAATGCGTCGCGGACAGCTACTTATAACGACGTGATTCAAACATTGGATTTGCTGAGAAAAGTAGGAGGAAATCGTGTATCTTTGGGAATTATCCCCGGTTCATCTCAACCACTGACAAATTCACCCAATTTCCCAACTCCTCCCATAAATAATAATCCCACCATCCCAGGAATTAACTCACCTGACAATTTGAGGTCTTTACCACCGGTTAACCCAAATCCCCTTCCCACAGCCGGGAACGGAATTAATCCCGGTACTTTACCTCAAGCGCCTGTAACACCAGGAACTAATAATTCTTCTCCTCAAAATTAAAACCATTTTGTGAGAAATTTTGGATATTTCTTCCCCATATTTTCCTCAATAATTAGGAATTTATGGGGATATTTTTAGGTAAATTTAAATAAGTGTATCTAGGAGAAAAAACCATGAAAGCGATATTAATGACAGCAGCGGGTAAACCGGAAGTTTTAGAATTACAAGAAGTTCCCCAACCCATACCCACAAATAAAGAAATTTTAGTGAGAATTTTGGCGGCTGGTGTTAATCCCATTGACACAAAATTACGTCAAAGGGGGACATTTTACCCTGAACAAATGCCAGCTATTTTAGGATGTGATGGTGCAGGTATAGTGGAAGCTGTGGGTAATGATGTCCAAAAATTTGGCGTTGGTGACGAAGTATATTTTTGCTATGGTGGTTTGGGTGCAAAATCTGGAAATTATGCAGAATATACCATTGTTGATGAAAGATTTGTAGCCTTTAAACCCAAATCGGTTTCTTTCACCGCAGCAGCAGCAGCACCTCTGGTTTTAATCACTGCTTGGGAAGCTTTATATGAACGGGGAAGACTTGAACCAGGAGAAAAGGTATTAGTTCATGCTGGTGCGGGTGGTGTTGGTCATGTGGCTATTCAATTGGCTAAACTCAAAGGTACAGAGGTAGCGACTACGGTTAGTTCTCTAGAAAAGGCTAATTTTGTCACTCAACTTGGTGCGGATAAAATCATTTTTTACAAAGAAACTGATTTTGTCGCATCTGTATTAGAGTGGACTAATGGTGAAGGTGTAGATTTAGTTTTTGATACTGTTGGTGGTGATACTTTTGAAAAATCTTTTCCCGCAGTGCGACTTTATGGGGATATTGTGACTATTCTTGAACCGAAAGCTAACACTGTTTGGAAAGTTGCTAGAAATAGAAATCTCCGCATTGGTTTAGAATTAATGTTAACACCGATGTTGTTAGGAAATGTGGAAGCGTTAATACATCATGGAGATATTTTACAAGAATGTGCTAATTGGATAGATGAAGGGAAGTTAAAAATTGAAGTTAGTCAGACGTTCCCTTTAGCGTCAGCAGCAAAAGCACACGCTTTAGTGGAAACTGGTTCTGTGCTGGGTAAGGTTGTTTTATTAAATTAATCATTAAGTAGGGAATTTGTTGAGATTGTTTTGTCACTTTAGCTATTTACAAAGATGGGATTTTTCTCAGCTTTGGCAAATAAAAAACACCGTTAAAAAAATAAACTTATTATCTGCGAAATTAGGAAAAATAATCATATCTAATTCCGCAGTAATATTGTTTATTTGTATATTTGCTATATTTTTATTTCCTATTCCTACTTTTGCAGTCCCAAATGAACCCATAACTTTAACTTGGGAATTATTACAAGAACGAGTTAAAACACCAATTTTGCGAGATGGTAATTTAACTGTAGATTTAAGGAAAATGGTAATTGATTTACGTCCAGAAAATGGTATTTTCCGGGATGATTTTTACCAATTACTCAGAAAAGAATTACAAAAAACTGGTGCGACGGCTTTGGGTTTAGATTTGAGTAATTCTGTAATTGAAGGTGATTTTTATGGGAGTGATTTGGGTTTAAGAACTCCTGTTTATGCTCAAGGTATAGCCCAAATTTTCACACATACAGAACGGGAACAGTTAGAAAGTTTACGTTCTGTATGTTTGCAATCTTTAACAAGGGCTTTTCCTAATTCTAAAGATTGTAAATCTTTGTTGAATAATCAGTCAAATAATTCTAGTAGTATTTCTGTGTTTCGTGGGGCTTTAATTATGGTAGAAAGTCGTTTTAATGGTGAGGTAAAATTTCCGAATACGTTCTTTCTGCAATCTGTAAATATTCAAGGGGCAAATTTTTTAAAACCTACTAATTGGGAGGAATCAAGATTTAGTAGAACTGTGAGTTTTAATGGGGCTATTTTTCACGCTCTTAGTAGTTTTCAAGGTAGCATTTTCTTTGATAAAGCTAATTTTCAAAATGTCAAATTTCTAGATGCTACTAATTTCCAAGGTGATGTATTTTGTGATGATGCAAAATTTAATCAAGGAAAATTTCAACAAATAGTTAGGTTTAATAGTAGTTATTGGCAAGAAAATGCTGATTTTTCTAGTGTGATTTTTAATAATCAAGTAAACTTTAACAGAGCTAATTTTCATCAATTTCTATTCATGAAAGATGCTATTTTTAAACAAGGACTAATTTTTCGAGAATCTGAGTTTAATCAATCTGTGGATTTGCAAAGTGCAAGTATTCTTAATCAAGCTGATTTTAGTGATGTTAACTTTGCGGAAACAGCATTTTTAAATGTTTCTGATTTGGTGTTTAATTCTAATCAAGCGAAAATTTTAGGTAATGTTGGAGAAATTGGCAAAAAGTTGATTGTCCCCACTTTACGCGGTAATCAAAATATTTTGCGGAATTTAAGTCAAAATTTCCGGTTACAACAGCAGGTTAGTGATGCAAATCAGTTAGAATATACAAAACAACGGTTAAGGTTAATTGAATTAAGTCATCAGTTGATAGCTATTAATATTAATACTGCTGCTGTGAATAGGTTGATAAATTTAGGTTTTTCCGCAACCCAAGCGGCTGAAATTCATCAATATCGTCAAATCAAACATTTTCGGAATATTAGCGAGTTACTAGTTTTAGCAGATGTGAATTTAGAAATATATAATCAGTTAAGTGATAGAATTATTGCCACTGAACCTCTGGTTTTTAGTGGGTGGGTAGTTAGATATTTAAGTTGGTTGTTATTGAGTTTATTATTGCTGTTAAGTGGTTATGGGACAAACTTTTGGTTAGTATTTGGTGTGGGTGGTGTAGTTATTTCCTGTTTTGGTGTATTATTTTGGTTAGTTGATCGCTATCGTCGTTTGTCTCCTGTAGCAATTGTTCCTAGATATTATGAAACTGTTTGCATATTATTGAGTTTTATTTGTTTAATATCTGGTAGTTTATTAGCAATTTTTCGGAATTCTGGGAATCCTTGGTTAACTCTACTGTGTTTATTTTTCATTATTTTTCCCTTACCTGGAATTTTATTATGGCGACTTTATCAACAAGGACGTTATCATGATTTAATGGATATTTCCTATTTTCGAGAAGATGGAACATTAAGACAATTAAGATTATTAATTGGGAGATTACCAGTTATTCCTAGAAATCCTAGTTTCCGGGAAAGATATATGCCACTATTATGGGATAAACGTTGGAATTGGCTGAATTATTATGATTTTAGTTTGAATAATTTGGTGAGATTGGGATTTAATGATATTCGTTTACGTGATGAACATTTACCAGGAATTATCTCTACCTTGGCTTGGTATCAATGGAGTTTAGGGTTACTTTATATTATTCTCGCTGGTTGGACTCTCTCGCGGACAATTCCCGGCTTGAATTTATTGATTTATCTCAAATAGATTGAAAATTTTTCAACTTTTATAAAAACAAGAACTTTATTTTTTACCGAATATTCTTGTACAATATACAGACGGTAAAATTACTTATTAATCCCATTCATCACAAGGTTGATAATTTATGAATGTAGCTAGAATTGGCATCATTGGTGGTAGTGGGTTGTATAAGATGGAAGCACTGAAAGATGTGGAGGAAATAGAAATTTCTACGCCTTTTGGTTCACCGTCAGATGCGATTATTCTCGGAACTTTAGAAGGGACAAGAGTGGCTTTTTTAGCGCGTCATGGTCGTAATCATACGTTGTTACCTGCTGAGTTGCCATTTCGGGCTAATATTTACGCTATGAAGCAATTGGGGGTAGAATACCTGATTTCTGCTAGTGCTGTGGGTTCTTTGAAGGCTGAAGCTAAACCCCTAGATATGGTAATTCCCGATCAATTTATTGACCGCACCAAGAATCGCATTTCTACCTTCTTTGGTGAGGGAATTGTGGCGCATATTGCTTTTGGTGAGCCGATTTGCCATAATTTATCTAGTATTTTAGCTGAAGCGATCGCTTCTTTAAGTTTACTAGATGTCACATTACATAATGGTGGTACGTACGTATGTATGGAGGGACCGGCTTTTTCTACTAAGGCTGAATCTCATCTCTATCGGAGTTGGGATGCTACAGTCATAGGGATGACAAATTTACCCGAAGCGAAGTTAGCACGGGAAGCGGAAATCGCCTATGCAACGTTGGCGCTGGTGACGGATTATGATTGTTGGCATCCAGATCATGATACTGTGACGGTGGAAATGGTGATTGGGAATTTACATAAAAATGCAGCAAATGCACAAAAGGTAATTCAAGAAACTGTGAAGCGGTTGAGTGCAAATCCCCCTGCTAGTGAGGCGCATTCGGCTTTGAAGTATGCGATTTTGACGAATTTGGAGAAAGCACCAGCAGCAACTAAGGAGAAGTTGGCTTTGTTGTTGGAGAAGTATTTGTAAGGTAATAGGGGATGAGAACTGACTGATTAAATCGGTCTATTCTCTCTCCCATGATAGACATTTCCGCACTCGTTCATGTTCCACTCCTGAACCTGTGCGACGGTAGGCTTCTAGCGCAGATTTACTTTGCTGAATCATGTCGGCTTCAGTGAGAGGTTGAAAATTTAGTTCTGCATCTATTTCGCCATACTCAAGTGATTCTTCTGTGGTTTGAGTAGGTTTATTTGTCAACAACCGCTCAAAATCTTCTAATTCCCCAGATGTACCAGTTAGCCATGTTAAGAGAAGGGTTTTTACTTGTTCTCCAGGTAATGGTTGAAGATGATCTAGAATTTGTTGTCTAATATTACTCGCTATCATAAGTTTTTGATTTTTGTGGTAGCTTTGCCTTCAATATAACATTTTTGGCGTTGGTGATAGATAGCCATATCATTAATCCCACCAATAAGTAATAACTACAGCATCTCGCTGTTGCCAAAGCGACTCACCTTCCAAACCTGCTTCCAATCTCATTCGTAACTGTCGCCCAAGTCGCAAACCATATTCTTCATTATTACCATCAGTAATATCCACTGAATCTGCACGCCACTTTTTACCCAAATCCAAAAGCTGAGACACGATACTATCTTGGTTTTCTGTCAAAATGTAGAGGGTATCCCCAGGATAAGCTACAAAGTGGATTATACTCGATTCTGGCATCGGGCGATAATTTGCCATTGCCAATAAAGTATCTACCAAACCACCAAAACTTAAACCATTTTCATCTGGTGCAAAAATTGGTTTCGTAAACAGAAAACTTGCCCATAGATGAGAATGTTGGCTAAGATCCCTAACAACCTCCTCCCCATTAAACTCATTAAAGCGACGTTGCCACACCAAAGCTGCAAAAAGTTCCTGGGGACTGTATTCTTGAGCTAGGGTTTGAATATTAGCTAAGTTCAACATAGAGAATTAATAACAGTTTGATTAAGTAGGTTGGCGTTAAAAATTGTCGTTATGGTAAGGGAACAGAAAAGAGGTTTTCAGCCTCCTAATTATAGGAACGGGCGATTTTAAACTATCTTTAGATTTAGGTGAAGTAACCAAAACCCGCACCTATACATTTTCCCCCTTAGAATGGGTGCTTTACAGTGTTTATTTATCAGAAAAAATGGTTATTGGCATTATATCATTATTGTCCAAAATTATCTGCGTTCATCTGCGTTTATCCTCTTCCATCTGCGGTTAATTCTTTATTGTTGTACCTCACTTGAATGGGAATTACTAGAAAATATCCCCGACTTCTTTAAGAAGTCGGGGATCTGAATAGGATCTTCATGAAAATTAGTCAGAAATGCCAGCATCTCGAAGGCGTTTTTCTAACTCTTCCAAACGTTTTAAGGCAGTTTCCTTAGCAAGTCGTTCTTGTTGCACTAACTCAGAACCCCAAAGTAGCAAATTACCATCTTGATCCCACCAGCGTAACCAGTAACCTTGACGGTTTTCGCGTTTTCCTTGCCAAACACCAATAAATAATTCCATTTCAGTTAACCAGTAACGGTTATTTTCATCTGAGGAACGCAATTTATAGTGTCCATTTTCATGCAAGTTATATATTTCTAATTCACCGATATCTGGTTGAAAAATAATGTAATTAGGAACTTGTAAAACTTGTTCATAATAAAACCATTTTCCGGGGGGATAGGTGTGTTTATTAGAATATTCACTACCATCAGTATCGGAAAGAAATTCCATGACCACCACAGGAATTTGTCCCTGTTTATGGGGGGTGTAACTGCGTTGGATTTGTTCTCTAGGCACTGTAATT
This sequence comes from Dolichospermum sp. UHCC 0352, assembly GCF_009711925.1. Classification (NCBI taxonomy): domain Bacteria; kingdom Bacillati; phylum Cyanobacteriota; class Cyanophyceae; order Nostocales; family Aphanizomenonaceae; genus Dolichospermum; species Dolichospermum sp. UHCC 0352. Next base: position 7,576 of record NZ_VIKY01000103.1, read on the forward strand.
TGCGCCACGTAAGCCCAGTCAGGGGCTTTGATGACAAATTTGCCATTAACTGTGGCGCAGATGCCGTAATTGGTGGTAGCAAGGGCAGTTTCTGGAAGTTTGCCAGCGAGTTCTAGGCTTTCTGTGAGTGCTGCTGCTAGACTGGGTTGATTGACATTATCCACAGGTTCATTGTCTAAAACAAAGTCTTCAGGTAAAAGTTCCCAAGTGATCTTGGTGGTGGAAGCACTTACAACCATAGGAAACACAAATAAGGGATTAAGTTCTAGTATATAGTTATTCTCAATCAAATGTGAACAGGACAATAATGAAATCCCTACCTCTAAACAACCTGAAAACTAAAGTTCAAACTTGCCCAATTATTCACATCCAAAACATAAGCATCATTAATATCAGTTGTCACTTTACTGGCGTTATGTAAATCTTGTAATATGGCTTGGGCAACTTCTAAAGGGTTGACAATGGGACTAATAGCCTGTTGATCTGTGGTAGGATATTTAGCGATCGCTAATGCCGTGAGAGTTTCCTTAAATGGTGCTGTACTCAGAATAATTTGGTGTTCACAAAAAGTATAACGAGTAGGCAGTAACCAGCCAGCTATCGGGTGATTCTCTGGGATTTTGACAGTTTTACCCGGAGGAATCAGAACTTCTATTAATTGGGGTTTGGTAGGAGGAATATCTGTCTGCAGGAAAACTTCCCAAGGATAAAAAGCAAAGGCATCTTGATAATTATTTAAACCCACTAAAATTAAGTATATCGGGCGATCGCTCAAATTTTCAATTTTATATTGCCAGCGACTACCCACAGGAATTGTCGGCATAGCTATTTCTTCATAGCCAGGTGTTTGCAAAGTGTTATCAATACTTGCAGTCCCCAAAGTATCCCTCACCATAAAAACACGGGGTAAAACGTTGTTAACAATCTCTAAAGTTGCCCTCACAGGTAAACGCGAAGAACCTTTATTTTCTGTCAACTGCCACAACTTTGATGCTAACAGAGTAGAAAATTTTGGTTTTAATCGCTGTACTGCCACCTTCACCGCTTCCCCAACTTCCCCTATCGTATTAATAATCAATTCACCACCCAGGCAAAAAAGACCATAACGGCTGGGGACTTGGGCAACTTTACCAAACACATAATCAGCAGTTTCTTCTACAGTAGCAATATTAGCAATCCGGTTAATTCCTGAAAAAACACTAGTAGCATCTACCCGTTCAATTCTTTCCAAACCCTGATCTAAAGCCACATTAACATGAATATTCCGAGGTAATACCCGAATAACTTCTTGGACTATTTGCCCAACTTGAGGTAAAGTAGTAATTTCTTTATTTGTAAATTGGGCTTTAGCTATTAACCCACTTCGTGATTTAACAACTAACTCTTCTCCCGTATCCAGAGTTAACCGAGAATTTACGCCATAATTTGTGAGAACTTGATTAGGTAATCCTCCTAACCATAATTTGACTGTTTTGCCATCATCATCTATGGCTTGAACTACACCAATACTTCTCAATTTATCAATCGGAAAATAATCAACAATTAAAGCATTTTGAGATTTTTTTGGCTCATTTACTAGACTTGGTTGTTGTTTTCCACCTAACTGATACATGGAAGTAGCAACACCAGAAAGAAAAACTGGGATTGTTTTGGCTGGGATAGTTTCCCACAAATATTGAGTTAAAGCATAAGTTAATAATCCCGCAGTCCAATTAGAGAAAAGAAATTCTCCGGCTTGCTGATTTAGTTCTGAAGTCGCATTGATCATCAGAGGATTATTATTAGCTGATTTATGATTTTTCAGTTGTGATAGAAATTCTAATTCTTCTATTTGTAAAGTTGCTGTTGATAATTCTGGACGGGTACGCATTCGTAAACCACTGGGTTTTAATTCACTAGAATGATAGTAGCTAGTATCTAATATTGCTGTAACTTGATTTGTTGGGAGCGATCGCAATAATAATAACAGAGTTTCTGCCAATAAATAGTTTCTCGAATTTGTCCCCAATAAATTATTCTCATCAACAGGAACTATGGCATTATAGATCCCCGACTTCTTGAAGAAGTCGGGGATCTGCTCATTTCCCAAATTAACACGAGTCCCATAACCAGAAAAATGGAAAATCACCACATCTCCAGGTTTGGCTTGCTTACCCAAGTGATCTAAAAAAGCATTTTCAATAAATTTTCTGCTGGCTTGTTCATCAGTTAAAGTCAGAATATCTGACGCGGCAAAGCCACAACGATTAATTAACAATTCTGTTTGCAATTCCACATCAGTTACACAACCACCAAGGGCAGGACTTTGTGGATATTGATTAATTCCTATCAATAATGCCAACTTCCGCTGATTAGGTTGTGCTAAAGCTTGGTAATAGGGATTACCCAAACTCAACCACTCAGTTTCAGCCACTCCCAATGCCGCTAATAAGCCGCTAATTTGTTGTAAAAACCCACGCCGTTTCATAATTAACAGTCAGACTCCAGCCCATTCTCATAGCTTAAAGGCTGAAGTCTGGAGAGTAAAGTTTCTGATCTTAACCTAAACTAATACAGGTGCAATTTTCATAGCCCTGGTTAACTCAGCCGCAACTTCTGGACGAGAAAATTCCGGTGGTGGTAACTCACCCCGACGTAACATTTCCCGCACCTTGGTTCCCGACAGATGAACCCGTTCCTCTGGTTTGCTAGGACTGGTTTTAGTTGTGGCCATTTGTTTGGTGCGCTTGCAATAGAAAGCGTGTTCAAACTTCATTGGTACAATTCCCAACTCTTCAGGGGCGAATTCATCAAAGATATATTGAGCGTCATAAGTGCCGTAGTAGTCACCCACACCAGCATGATCACGTCCGACAATAAAATGTGTACAGCCGTAATTTTTCCGCACTAAAGCATGGAAAATGGCTTCTCTAGGCCCAGCATAACGCATGGCTGCCGGGTTAATTGCCAAAATTACTCTATCTACAGGGTAATAGTGTTCTAGTAAAATTTCATAACAACGCATCCGCACATCAGCAGCGATGTCATCTTCTTTTGTTGCCCCTACCAATGGGTGCAAAAATAGACCATCAACAGTTTCTAAAGCGCACTTTTGAATATATTCATGGGCGCGGTGGATAGGATTGCGAGTTTGGAAACCCACAATTGTTTTCCAGCCTTTTTCTCGAAACATTTCCCGTGACGCAGCCGGATCAATTTGGTAGCTGGGAAAATGGGGATGAGAGTCCCGTTGTAATAACCAGATATCACCAGCTAGGTTGATAGAACCTTGGTTATATACTACCTGCACCCCAGGATGTTTAGCATCATCAGTGCGATAAACATTTATGGCTTCTTGTTGTTTGTCGTAGGTATACTTCTCGGTCAGTTCCAATACCCCAATAAACTCGCCTCTGGGGTTATCCAGACGCACCAAACCGCCTGCTTGTAGAGGGGATGCTACTTCTTCGGTTACAGACAGTGTAATGGGAATTGACCAGACAATACCGTTAGCTAACCGCATTTGGGTGACGACTCGGTTATAGTCTGCTTGGTTCATGAAACCAGTCAAAGGACTAAAACCACCAATGGCAATCATTTCTAAATCAGAAACTGCTCGTTCATCAAGTTCCACACGCGGTAAAAAGTCAGCCTTAGAGAGAAATATTTCTCTTTGTGCTGAGGAAGCAACCCGGTTAATTAACTCTCCACCGTGGGCGGCAATGGCATCTGGATGGTAACTCAACGTAATTTTTCCCTAGTTGTTGCAGACTATGTACTAAGTTACCAAATTATTGGTACACATTGTTAAATTTCTGTGAATTTTTTTCCTTTGCCGGTCGGAAAGGGTGAGATTAGGAAAAGATGGTGTATTTTACACTGCTAATACTAGTAGTTCGTCAAGATAAAAATGATGGACTGTAGTGTGAGCGTCTCGCTCACGCGGGCAAGACTTGTACTGAGCAAGCGAAGCCCTGAGCCTGTCGAAGGGTCGAAGTATGCCCGCACTGCCAAAAACCCGTCAGGGAATAAATTCCCTGTCTCATAGCTCAAGTCCGTTAAAACGGACTAATGAATTTTCCTAGTATTTAGTCATCTTTTAGATGACTTTCGCTATTAGCAAGGAACTTGAGTTCCTTGCGGGATGAAGATTTTGCGTTAAGTTGACACCAATAAAGCTCTTGCTTTACCCCTACCTCCTAAATGCTTATTACGCAAAAACAAACTGTTTAGGATCTGTCAAACTCAAACTACTGGCTTGAATTCCCGTCAGAGTAGCTAGAGTTTGATTATTGAAGACAATCGCAGTATCTGCACCAACTTGATTTAACTTGAGTGTGGATGTGGTAATACCTAAACTGACAGCACCACTAATCCCAATCACATCAGTCCCCAGTTGGAAGTCAAGCACGGTATTAGCAGCTTTCGGTAGTTCAGCTTTGACAATCCAGAATTGGTCAGTACCAGCACCACCGGAAATTAAGTTACCACCACCAAGACTAACTCTGAAGATATCTTTACCATCACCACCCAAAGCCCGGTCATTGCTACCCAAGTAGAAGGTATCATCACCGACACCACCGGATATGCGGTTATTACCTTGGCCATCTCTAGCATCAAAGGTATCATTACCATCGCTACCGAAAGCGCGATCGCTCTTATTCACAAAGATAGTATCATCACCGCTACCCAGATCAACGATATTGCTACCTGAGTTGGGAAAAACAGATACAGTGGACAGGTCTAACTCATCTTTACCTGCACCTGTAAATACAATATTGTTTTGACCATCGAATTGACTACCAGGAGTGGCAATTAATTTATCATCTCCTGGAGTTCCTACAGTTGTAGATTGGTTGACTGCGAGAGTAAAGATATCATTGACAGTTGCCCCGGCTTTATCTGTCGCAATTACCTTGACATCTAATTTACCGACATTTCCTGTGTTGGGAGTACCACTAAAGGTGCGAGTTGTAGAGTTGAAATTCAGCCAATCTGGTAAATTACTACCATCAGCTAACGTGGCAGAATATTTAATTAAATCAGGAATTACACCATCATTGAGCAGTGTATTTTCAAATGTATCTGTTACTAACTGATGCAGTCTGGTTGTGGGATGAACATCGTCCCAGAAAGCATATTGATCAGGGTTAACTGGCGTAGTGACTGTAATTAGCGGCTGAGTAATATTCGTGAATTTGTAATTAGCAGGATTAGTCTGAAATGCTGTACTCAAACCAAAGATGTCTACTAAAGATAAATCAACATTGAGGGCTGGTTCTAAGTTAGTTAAAGCTTGAGTTAAAGCTGCATTAAAACCAATAGAAATTGCTCTGGCATTCGCTACATTGTTATTAGCAATACTCAAAGGAGTAGCACCCAAGTCTGATAAATTGCCAACAACAATTTCTTTAGCACCTAATCCGGCTAAAGTTGTAATTGCACTACTAATATTAGTAACTGCATTAGTCACAGCCTGAGTAGGATCTGTGGCAAGATTCAGAAAATCATTAGCACCAGTCCAGATTACATACAGTCCATCTTTACCAATAGAATTGGCATTTACAGTTTTAAATTGCTGAATTTGTGTGAGTAATCCAGGTACGGTTATTTGCCCAAAAGTATTACTTACTCCTGTATTTGCGCCCAAAAAGGCGTAATTTTGAATTGATGGGTTTGTAAATTGTAAATCAGGGGCAAAGTAATCAACCCAAATTAAGCCATTAGAAAGACGACCTTGATAATTAGGTGATGGTGGAAAGGTGTTACCGGATGCTTTGTAGGCATTACCTGTATCTGAGAGGCTATCACCAAAGATGACGAGGTTTTTATAGGGATTAACTGTGTCTGGATCGGAGAAGGTATCTTTGGGTAGTGTAAATGTAAAGGTAGAATTGACCTTAACTGTTTGATCTAAAAGTGGATTTTTGAGGATGGGTGCGGTATTCACGTTTTGTACCTTAATAGTGAACGTATCAGTAGCGATCGCTCCTATTTTATCTGTAGCTGCTACTTTAACATTCAGATTCCCTACATTATCATTAGTGGGAGTACCGCTAAAAGTCCGAGTTGTAGAATTGAAGGTTAACCAATTTGGTAAAGCATTACCATTTTCTAATGTTGCTGAATAGGTGAGAATATCACCCGCATCAATATCTGTGAAGGTATTGGTGGGAATTTGGAAGTTGAAAGCAGTTCCTTGTTTAGCATTTTGATCTGCGATTAGGTTAGCAACTATTGGTGCATTGTTTACGACTGCCACATCATCATTGGTAATTGTTCCTACGGCTGTAGCGGTGGCAATTGTGGGATTGGTGGGATTGGAAAGGGCGCAGGGCCTGCGCCCCTACAGATTTTCCAATTTACTGACTGTATTAAATTCAGTAATAATACTGTAGTCATGATTAAACATAATCTGTAATCATGATGAATATATATGAACTCAGAGTGTACACATGGTATTAGATATCGTAAATAATACGCTGGACTCTACCACCAGCCTTAATCTAAGCGGGACAAATCAGTTATTCACAAATATTGACATAATAGGTAATACTTATTTACTCAAAGATACAGCCAACAAATATTTTGCTCAAGCAGGAACAAATACCCCAATTACTATCAGAAATGGTGGACAACAAATCTATCAAGATATCTATTCAGGATGGCAAACTCTAGCAGTAGAAACCGTGAATGGAGATAATCAAGTTCTCTGGAAAAATGTTTCTGGAAACTTCCTGCATATCTGGCATTTAGATAATAATTGGAATTGGATTTCTTCTGAAGGAGCATGGGGATTAAATTCTGCTGAAGCTTTGGGTAAAGAATCTGTTTTTGCTATAGATGTAAATGGTGATGGTGTTATTGGTATTGAGAAACCAACAATTACTATTAGTGCAAGTGATGCTAATGCAGGAGAAACTTCAACTGGACAAACTGCAAATCCTGGTCAGTTTACTTTTACAAGAATAGGAAATATAGCTTCATCTTTATCTGTTAATTACTCTGTTGGGGGTACAGCAACTAATGGCATAGACTACAACGCATTAAATGGGATTGCGACTTTTGCAGCTAATTCTTCTACAGCTACGGTTAACATTAATCCCATTGATGATGCTATTTATGAAGGCAATGAAACAGTAGTTTTGAGCCTAGTAAATAATGTTAATTATGTGGTTGGAACTGCTAATAATGCCACAGTTGTAATTGCTGATAATACTAAAACCAGTCATTTAGGATTGGTTACTGACTTTAATAAAGACGGTAAAACTGACATTCTCTGGAAAAATCTATCTGATGGAAACCTTGGTGCTTGGGCAATGAATGGGACCTCTGCTAGTTGGATAGACCTTGATGATGGAGGTGATAAAAATGATGGAGCTTGGTATTTTGTAGGCACTGGAGACTTTAATAATGATGGTAATACAGACATTATTCAACGTTATCACTGGGTTAATTCTCCAGGTTATGTTCGTATTTGGTTAATGAATGGTAATCAGCGCATTGATATTAAGGAGATTGAGGCAGTATCGAGCAATGATTGGCATATTGTAGGCACAGGTGATTTTAACCAAGATGGTAATGTAGATATTCTCTTGCGTAATTATGTCACAGGTGCTAATCAGGTTTGGATGATGAAGAATTATCAAGTTATTGGTCGAGTTGATTTAGAAGCTGATACCAATCTTAATCAGCGCATTGTGGGAACAGGTGACTTTAATAGTGATGGCAAGATTGATATTCTTTGGAGAAATGCAACTACAGGGGATAATTCCATCTGGTTGATGAATGGCGTAAATCGCGCTAGTACCGCCAATGTTGATAAGGTTGGGGATCTCAACTGGCATATTATGGGCGCGGCAGATTTCAATAATGATGGTAAATCCGATATTATCTGGCGCAATTATGCCAATGGTCAAAATCTTGTTTGGTTAATGAATGGTAGCACTCATACAGGTGATCTAGATATTCTAGATGAGCCTAATCGCAATTTCACTATTGTGGGTAAATCTGATCCTGTTGGCATTTGGACAACCGACTATTTCGGAAATAAAGATTTATCAGCAATACCTACTTACACAGAAGGTTTTACCGATATTACTGGCAGCTTTAGCCGGGATTGGGGTAATGGATCTGTCCCAAATACTCCGACGGATAACTTCTCTGCACGTTATCAAACTACTCATTATTTTGCACCTGGACTGTATCATATTACCACTGGTGCTGATGATGGCATTAATGTAAAAATTGGTAATGAATATGTAGTAAATAAGTACAATCAAATTGGCTGGTATTCTGGTTACTTCCGTTCAACGGGTGGGTATTATCCTGTTACCATTGAATATAAGGAAGATTCTGGTATTGCTTCAATAAATTTCAAACTGGAAGGACATCAGGCTTTCAATGACAATGTAGATACTTCAAAATACTGGAATGGATCTATTTACCATTGGGATGGACAAGGTACTGCACCTTCCTTTGATATTTTCCGTGATCAGGGGAATCTGATTGGTAATGCTAATTTAGGCTCTAATGTTCGCAGTGATGGCAAAATTGGTATTAATGCTAATTGGGGACAAGATGCGCCTAATGGTGATAACGCTCGTCTCCCTCATAATTTCTTTGTGATGGGTGCTTGGACTCTACAATATTTTGATGGTAGCGAATATAAATTCCGGGTGCGTGGAGATGATGGTTTCCACCTCTGGGCAAATGGTGCTTGGGGACAAGGCGGTTCTTACAATATCACACCTGCTAATCAATGGTTATATGCTTATGGTGACTATTACGAGGTGAAATTCACTTTGCCTGCGGGTTGGTATGATGTCGGTTACGATATGTGGGAAGGTGGTGGTGCTGCATTTATGGATATATCTTGGGAGAAAGTTGTTGTAACACCACCTGCACCATCCGGTTTAATGACTACTTCAACTCGTTTAACCCAGTTACAGAATGGACAGTTAAATGGTCAATACATTGATGTAGATGGTTATCCCAGTGAAAATATATATCAATGTTGGGATTTAGTTGCTTATGCCACAGGAATTAATAGCTCTAGTCCTTATTACTTCACCACTAACTGGAAACGAGGAGCTAATGTCATGGGAAATGGTAATGTGGCTGTAGGTACTGCGATCGCAACTTTTGCTGGACCAAATAATAGTTATGATAACGGTTCCTATCAACATACCGGAATTTTTGCAGGTTATGGAACTCAAAATGGAGTATCTGGTTTTTATTTGTGGCAACAAAATCCTGGAGCAGTTAACTTGGGATTTTATCGGAATAATGGGACAGGAGTTGGTGATGCCGACAACTACTATGTGATTCAGTCTTGATTTCTAGTTTGGTAGGGGTTTAGCAATGCTAAACCCCTACGATATCGGGTACACAAACCGATAAAATATTGGGTACAAAATCGGTAGATATTTAGGTTATTTCCATATCCAAAAATGTCGAAAATCAAGATAATTCCTCAACATGAAAATCATTGTAAATATGTCGCTGCTAGTTAGTCGTTGGGTAATGGTTTAGCAGTGCTAAACCCCTACGTTTTGGGGAGGATAAAAAGATGTAGGGATGTGGGAGAGCGAAAATTCGACCGTAGGAATCGCTTTTAGGGATGATGGAATGGAAGTTTCTAGAATTTAAAGCAGGAAACATTGATCTAATTTCACAACAGATAAACACTACAAAGAATTACCCACTCAAAGGAAAACCTATTACCATTGCTAGTGATTTTGATGAACCTATGCCTGAACTTTGGCAAGCATTAGCAGAATGATTTTTCTAGATACCCATATTTGGCTATGGTTGCTTCATGAGCCTAGTCAATTATCACAAGCAGCGCAAGAAGCTATTGAAAGTGAAGAATCCCAAAATGGCTTATTAATTTCAGCAATTTCTGTTTGGGAAGTAGCAGTTAAATCTAGTGTCAATAAATTAGTTTTGCCTTTACCCATTGATGAATGGTATCAGTTAGCGCAAACTGCAAATGCCAAGTAAACTAATTTTTGATAAATAATATTATTACAATGAGAATTATTGCTCGGACTACCCTAAGAGAATATTGGCAAAAATATCCTGATACAGAACAGCCTTTAAAAGCATGGTTTGATGATGCTACCCGTGCAAATTGGCAAAGTCCATCAGACATTAAAGAAGTTTATGCTAATGCCAGTATTATTACTAATAATCGATTAGTCTTTAATATTAAAGGTAATAATTATCGTTTAATTGTCCACATTCGTTATGAGATTGGGATTATTTTTATTCGTTTTATTGGTACCCATCAAGAATAATCACTGTTTTGCGATGATGGGAGGAGCGATAGCGAAGCCCGACCTAGGAATCGCTTTTAGGAATAGGGGGAGTGCGATAGCGAAGCGCTGCTGCAAGCAGTTCGATGTTTGGGGATGTGGGAATGCGATAGCGAAGCGCGACCTAGGAATCGCTTTTGGGGATGTCGAGGAGGTGCGATAGCGAAGCGCTGCTGCAAGCAGTTCGCTGTTTTGGGGGTGGGGGTGCGATAGCGAAGCGCTCCGCAGGAATCGCTTCATGAAGAGTACAGTTTTCTACGCACAGGAGCAAAGGGAATTTCTTTACCCTTTTGTTGATAATCTTCCTTCACTAACTCCCAGGCTAATTTTAGTTCTTGCAAAGCTTCTTCGGGAGTATCACCAAAAGCTGAAATGTTAGGTATTTCTTGGAAATGTGCTAACCAATCTCCTTGTTCATCAATATATAAATTAATTGTAAAGCCATTAAAATTATAATTATTTAAAGTCATTACTGATTTCCCTCTTGATATTCAAAGAACTGCTGAATTTGATAGAGTTTTGCTTTTCCATCTTTACGAGGTTGAATTGGTAAAGGTTTGCCACTCGGTGAATACCATAAACGATGACTTCCTTTTTGACGACTAAATTCCCACCCATTCTGAATGAGGAGAGTTTCAAATTCATCAAAAGTTAGATTTTCTGGACTATTTTTAGCTTTTTGCCATAGTTTTTCTTTTTTAGTCATCACCAAGGCTATTATTTAGTAGATTATCCCTTGATTTTATTATAGTCTGACAGGAATTTAATTTGTGACAGCGCAAGCGCTGACTTGTCAGTTCGCTTTTTGGGAATGTGGGAAGTGCGATAGCGAAGCGCTGCTGCAAGCAGTTCGCTTTTGGGATGTGGGATGTACCATTTTTGGGGATGTGGGATGCGATCGGTTGTTTGTAGCAATCATATAGTAAAATAATAAATAATTTTTTTAAATATTTAATAATGATTGAAAGTCTATATCTTGATACCAGTATTATTGGCTATCTAACAATTAGACCAAGCACTAATCTAATTACTGCTTCAAATTCAGTAATTACACAAAATTGGTGGGATACTCGTCGGGAAAATTTTACTCTATATATTTCGGAAGTAGTTCTAGAAGAATTAGCCAGAGGAGATCAAGAAATAGCTACTAAACGACTGGATCTAATAAGTGAGTTACCATTATTAGCACTCAATGAAGCAGTGGAAGAATTAGCCCAGCAATTTCTGACAAAAAGCAATCTTCCTCCTAAAGCATCTGATGATGCCTTGCATATTGCCTTAGCCACTGTTTATAAAGTAGATTATTTGTTAACATGGAACTGTAAACATATTGCCAATGCACAAATCCAGAAAAAACTCTCACAAATTAGTATTCAATCTGGATATGAACTACCAACGATTTGTACACCTTATGAACTTATGGGAGATTAAATATGTGGAAAGATGAAGTATTAGAAGAAATTTACAAAATCCGAGAAGAACACGCTAAAGCTTTTAATTATGATTTGCATGAAATTTGTCAAGATTTAAGAAAAAAACAGGTAGCTAAAAACAGAAAAGTTATTACTCAGCCGCTCGTAACATTATCATCCTCAACTAAATAGGCTCGCTGTTGTAGGGGATGATGGGAGGTGCGATAGCGAAGCGCTGCTGCAAGCAGTTCGCTGTTTTGGGGGATGATGGGATGCGATAGCGCAAGCACTGCTGCAAGCAGTTCGCTTTTTAACAAGGAGATTGAAGGCGATATAATGGTAGTAATGCAGTATAGGAAAAAGTTATGATTCAAACCTTAGATGCTCTGTTCGATGGTACAGCCCTTCTTCCTGAAGTACGTTTAAACTTACCATTAGTGTTCCATGTAATACTCAATCCCTAGCTCGCTTGATTACCTCGAATTAAATAGCGAACTTCCTCAAGTATAACATTAAATCTCTGATCACTTTCAGCCTGTCTTTCTTTTATTAATTCCATATTTTGTTGATTTTGAGCAGCCAATTGTAACAAAGCTTGAGCAGTTATTCTTAAACCATCTATACCATCTTTAACCTCAGTCATACTTTCTCTTAATTCACTTACACTTGATGCTAATTCATCAAGCATTTCGTCATTCCAGCGTTCTATAGTCATAGTATATTCCTAATTACAAACTCAATTCATATTTCCTATTTTACAATACAATAACTTGCTTTGAGATTAGGAGCGATAGCGAAGCCCGACCTAGGAATCTCTGTTTGTCACTGTTGTGATTACAAAATAACCCAGATTCCTGAGATTGATTACACTTCTAAGAGGATGTTTGAAAAGTTTTTAATGTATAAACTGACCCCTCTCCAAACCTCTCCCCTTGCAGGGGAGAGGCTTTAAAACCCCCATTCCCTTGTAGGGAAGGGGGGTAGGGGGGTTAAGTTTTTGGAGATTATGGGTTTCATATAATACTTTTCAAACAACCTCTTACAGCAGTTTTCGATCAAAAAAATGCAAACCAAACTACAGAGATTTTGCCCCGTCAGGGCTTAACGCATTGCGCTAAACCCCTACGGGAGAATTAGATTCTAAGCAAAGACAAACTGTTTAGAATCTGTCAAACTCAAACTACTGGCTTGAATCCCAGTCAGAGTAGCTAAGGTTTGATTGTTGAAGACAATCGCAGTATCTCCACCAACTTGATTTAACTTCAATGTTGATGTGGTAATACCTAAGCTAACAGCACCTTGAATACCGATAACATCCGTACCCAGTTGGAAGTCAAGCACGGTATTAGCCGAAGAGGGTAATTCAGCATTGACAATCCAGAATTGGTCAGCGCCGGCACCACCGGAAATTAAGTTACCACCACCAAGACTAACTCTGAAGATATCTTTACCATCACCACCCAAAGCCCGGTCATTGCTACCTAAGTAGAAGGTATCATCACCCACACCACCAGATATGCGGTTGCCACCTTGACCATCTCTAGCATCAAAGGTGTCATTGCCATCACTACCGAAAGTGCGATCGCCCTTATTCACAAAGATCGTATCATCACCGCTACCCGAATCAACGATATTGTTACCAGCAAAGGGAGAACTTGCACCCAAGACAGTATCAACAGTGTCATCACCTGCGCCAGTGAAGATGGTGTCATTGATGCCATCAGTGCCACCACTGACAAACAAATCATCTTTACCAGTTGTCCCCGCCACATATTGGGTAGCTTCTGCTATAGACGCAGATAGACCTAGACGGGGATCAAGGGCAAGAGGTTTGTCTAGTTCCAAGACCACCATCTCATTGTTGTCAATTCCTGGAGGACGACCAATGGAGAAGGGATAGTTGTTATCGTTTGCCACCAAAATGGTTTTGCTATCAATTACCAACACATCTTCAATGGTTTGGAAAGGCATATTGTATGTAGTTTTGCCATCACCATTGAGATCCTTAGCATCTTGGATATTTAGGAGGTCTGCGACTTCCTCTTTGGAAACAAAGCCATTAGCATCAATCTTGCTGAAATCAACTTTGAATATCTTCTTGAAAGCGGCTGTAGTACCTTGGTTATTATCGCGTTCAATAATTAGGAACTCGTTGTTATTGATGGGAGTGAAATCACCGATCGCATTACTGGTACTGGCTAATTGATAACGTCCTACCAATCCTTGGTAGCTTTCACTGGCTACATCGAATTTATAAATCCGTACAGAACCAGCAGGATCGCCGACAACAGTTCCTTCCAACATCGGATAGAGGGTTTGACGGTCAGGGCTAAATGCCATGCCTTCAAAGCCTTGGGAGCGGTTCAAATTCGCTGTTACGAGGTCGCCGTAGTAGGGTTGATTAGGAGCAAAGTATTCTGGGGAATTATTGAAGTAAGGAGTATTTAAATTCCCGTTGGGATTAGCGTAGCCTGTACCAGCCAGGTAATTATTTACTAAGACAGAACGCCCGGTTTTTGGAAAATCGGTAAAAAAGCCGTCTACACCCAAATCAATGAATTTACGGAATTCTGCACCGGGGTCGCCTTTATAATCTGCGGGGAGGAAGAAACTGTCATTCCGCAAGGTGTAGAGGTGAACGATTAAACCTGCTTTGTGGGCATCTTGAATGAGGGTTGTAGGAGCGCCTAAAATGCGATCGCCATCACTGATTTGTCCATCACCATTGAGATCATCAGGCTGTCCATCCTTATTGGCATCCACTGTCAACTGAGGAATAATCCGCTGTTTATTAGGACCAATTCCTTTAGCGTAGGTAGCAATTTCGGCTAAACCTGCGGGGGTGGACAAATTGGTATAGGTGCGGGTATCACCAGCAACTACAAAGTCATAAGGTTGACCTGAACCACCAAACAATTGCACCAGAGGAATATCAATCCCTGCGGTGGGCATGATGGTGTTTTTCAGCGCCTTGAGGTTGGCAACTTCAAAGGATTGAATGAAGATCCGAGATGGGTCGGTAAAGTTCTCAGCTTTGAGGGTGTCTGCTAAGATTTGGCTAGTATTGATACCTTGCTGTTGAAAGAAAGTAGGATGTTTGGTTTCGGGATAAATACCGATTTTGCGACCTGTTTCTAGTTCGACTTGTTTCACCAAATCAATGACTTCTTTCAGGGTTGGTACTTTCAATCCATCTTGATCGAAAGTAGTACCACGCAAAGCAGGAATCCGTTCAATCGCATTCAGTTCCTTAACTTCTGCCAGGGTAAAGTCTTCAGCAAACCAACCGACGACATTGCGACCATCTAAATTTTTGATTTTCAGGCGATCGGCAAACTTATCCCGTAAGTAAACATCCGTACTCGTATCAGTAGTATTGATAACTGGCTTACCATTAGCATCTCGTTGAATTGTGCCATCAGTATTGAGAACGCCGACTGCTAACATGGGTTCATGACGGGCAATTAAGACACCATCTTTTGTTACCACTAAATCGGGTTCAACGAAATCTGCACCTTGAGCGATCGCTAATTTGTAGGATGCTAGGGTATGTTCTGGACGTTCACCACTTGCACCCCGGTGACCGATGACGATGGGGGCTTTGCCTGTGAGGGTATCAAATTTAGGAGTAGAGAGAACAGTGGGATTTTGGGGCGATCGGACTTGATTCGCCGTAATTTGATCCCGAACTAAGTCTCCTGTCCCTGGGAAGTCAGTAAAGTAACCATCTACACCCAAACTAATGAACTGACGGTACTCCAACTCAGGATTGTTATTGTAATCTGATGCTAGAGAACGGCTTTCATTGCGGAAGGTGTAAGGATGGACAACCAAACCCTCTTTGTGGGCATCACTAACTAAGCTGGTGGGTGCTAGGGTAACTTTATCCGCATCGTTAATCACACCATCGTTATTGAGATCGTCAGGTTTACCATCATTATTGTTATCAACTGTTTTCACCGAAACAATCTGCCGTTTCCAGGGTCCAATACCATCAGCGTAGGCAGCAATTTCTTTCAAACCAGCAGGAGTTAATAAATCTCCATAGGTGCGGGTGTCTCCCTTAACAGTGAAATCGTAGGGACGAGCGTAAACATCTTGATACAACAGTGTGCCATCGTTGGCGACATCGTAGGCATCAAGCAATTGCACTAAGGGCAGATTCACACCAGCAGTCGGCATGATGGTGTTGTTTAAATCCTTGAGATTGCTGACTTCAAAGGACTGAATGAAAATCCGTTTGGGATCAGTAAATCCTTTGACTTTGAGGGTGTCAATCAGTTTTTCTTCCAGAGACAAACCCAAATTGTCGTGATAGGTGGGGTGTTTGGTTTCAGGATAAATACCGATTTTCTTACCAGTTTGTACCTCAACCTCTTTCACCAAATCAATAATTTCGCCCAGGGTAGGAACTTGGAGAAGACCGTTGTATAACTGATCTCGGAAACCTTGAGGCATTACAGCCCGCAGAGTTTTAATTTCTGCCAAGGTAAAATCTGAAGCAAAGAAACCTTCTTCAGCAACACCATCTACTATCTTAGTAGTTTTCCGACTAGCAAATTCGGGACGACTAGCTACATCGGTGGTGTTAATCAGGTTAGGTTCATGACGGGCAATTAATACCCCATCCTTAGTGGATACCAAATCTGGTTCAATGAAGTCTGCACCGCGCAAAATTGCCAGGCGGTAAGCTTCTATTGTATGTTCTGGTAGTTCACCACTAGCACCACGATGGCCAATGACAATGGGGGCTTGACCGTTGAGGGTATTTAGTTTAACAAGGTTAGGAGTGGCGAAGGGTGCATCTAATAAAACACCATTGCTATTGAAATGTAGTAGGTAAGTTCCAAATTCATCACCGACCCAAATATCGCCCTTAGCATCAATCACAAAGGACTCTACATCAAAGTCAGCCCCGGTCAGTTCCCGTTTGGCTGTGTTTTTATTGACAATATCAAAGGGGATTAATTTATTGGGGTCAGAGAGTTGAATGAAGTTTTGAACCGCTACAGAACCATTAGCGTTTTCTGTACCCGCAAAATTGGGGTCAACTTGGTAAAGTCGCAGGAGGAAATCAGCACTGTTATTTTTTGCCCCAAAACCGTTATCTGCTAAGAACCAAAAGACAGAACCACCACCATTAGGAGCAAATTGGACACCACTAAAACCTTGCACAGGTTGACCAGGAAAGGGTGTGGTACGTCCATTGGTAGGATTAGGTACAGCCGCACCCGAAGCTGGTCCAGCAGCTAAGGTATCGGCGGGTAAAGAAGCAAAACCTTTGAGTGTCACCATAGGAGAAGTAATATTTAAAGTATTTTGAGAGAAAGACAATTTGCTTATGAGAAATTGCAGGTAATGGCATCAACAATATCAGTCGAAAGTTAAGATATTATTGTCTATAGTTTAGATTTATTTAAGTGCTGATTAAGGTTGTACTTAAGTAACAAAATCTCTAAGTTAAGATTATTGATTTGGTAGGGGGAAACTATGAAAGCTTTAGAAGCTGTTTGTAGGAGAGACTAGTCAAAGTAGTTTTTGATAGAAAATGAGATAGGTATAATTAGTTATTGCTAGTTGATGGTATCATGGTGGTTACAGCAGTATAAATGCAACTGAGATGACTCCTGATGATTCGGGAGATATCCGTAAAACTGTGTGGGAAAAAATCGCCAAAAGGATTTAACAAGTATCTTGTTTTTTATCTTTCTTCAGATTCAGGTATAGAGATTCTCAGAGTCATCTATGGTGAGCAAGATATAGAAGCAATCTTGGATGAAAAGTTGGGATAAAGTAATGGTAAATAGTATTAATAAGGTAAAGTAAAAAATGTCAAATAACGAAAATTTGAAAATCAAAACAAGAATTTTAAATCGTAAAACTGGTAAGATGACAATTAAAAGCCAGTCTTTGGAAAAACTTATTCCGCGTAATAGACCAGTTAGCCAAATTACATCTGAACAGCTTAATCAAATTAACAGAATTTATTCACTTGTCGGTGTTTTTGTAACTGACAGTTTTGAAAACTGGTTAAAATGTTTTACACTAGATGTCTTTCCAGAAACAGAAATTAAAGTTTGGGAAACCATCACTTTTGTCTTTATAAAATATGTAGAGCAGCATACCTTAAACTTTAAGCAGAAAAAAGATGTTCTACTGAAGCTTATTATTCTTTCATCCGGTGAAAGTCCAAAAGATAAATTATCAAAAGAGTTATTTTTATTTCAGGCAAAATTGGAAAAGGAAATTCTAGAAGAACGTTATCAAAATACAAAGTTAGGAGCAGAAGAAAGTCCTCACGAAAATTCAAGAAATATTAGTCCTTGGGATAAAATAGATTTTGTAAAATTAGCTTTTGTTTATCAGAAATATATAAAGCAACGTGACTTTAATTCAGAGGAAGAGGATGATATTTACGTAAGGTTAATGCACCTGATGGCTGGAGAAGAGCCAAAAGACGACCTTTCTAGAGAATTACTTCATGCTCTTGAAAATGAATTTGATCCGCAGAATATTACAGATGATAGAGAGCGAGTTGTATCTGTAGTTGTTCAACGCAAAGGACAAGCTAAGTTTCGTAGTGATCTACTAAAAGCCTATCAAGGAAAGTGTTCCATTACAGGATTTGACACAAAAAATGTTTTACAAGCTGCTCATATTATTCCCTATCTTGGTTATGAAACAAATCATCCTTCTAATGGAATTTTACTTCGAGCAGATATACACATACTTTTTGATAAACACTTACTATCTATAGATCCAAAAAGCTATGAAGTGGTAATCTCCCCTAGCTTATGTGGTACTGATTATCAAGGACTTAGCGGCAAAAAATTACTACTTCCTGAAAAAGACAGATTTAAACCTAATTTAATTGCATTAGAACAGCATTATCAAACTTTTTTACAAAAATGTGAGAAATAAAAAACCCCTCTCCACTTTTGGAAAGGGGTATCCAACAATTGTATTATTTTGAACTACTAAATCCTAGCCTTTGATTATTAATCCTCATCAGGTTCTAAATCTTCTTCTGTCAATTCTTGATGAGGAACAGCCGCAATAATTGCATCTATGACTTTACCTACTGGTAGTATCTCAATCCCAATCTCAGGGAATTTTGTCCCTTTAGGAACTATGGCTCTTTTAAATCCTAGTTTCGCGGCTTCTTTTAAGCGTAGTTCCATTTGGGAAACCGACCGCACTTGTCCCCCTAACCCTACTTCCCCAATTAAGACTGTACCAGGATCAACGATTCGATCGCGGAAACTGGCAACTATCGCTACTGCAATTCCTAAGTCTACCGCTGGTTCTTCTACATTTAATCCCCCCGCAGAAGCAACGTAAGAATCTAATTTGGACATAGGTATCCCTACACGCTTTTCTAAGACGGCGAGAATCTGCACTAAGCGATTATAATCTATGCCTGTACCCGCCCGACGAGGAGATGGGTAACTGGTAGGACTGACTAAAGCCTGTAATTCCACAACTATTGGTCTTGTTCCTTCACAAGCTACCACAATAGCCGTACCCGGAGCCGGATCATCACGATTGCCCAAAAACAGTTCGGAAGGGTTATCAACTTCCTTTAATCCTTGGGATACCATTTCAAATATACCAATTTCGTGGGTTGCTCCGAAACGGTTTTTTACAGTTCTTAATAATCTGTGGGAAGCAAAGCGATCGCCTTCAAAATATAATACGGTATCTACTAAATGTTCTAATACTTTGGGACCGGCGATCGCTCCTTCTTTGGTAACATGACCCACAATTAACATCGTAATATCTTCATGTTTTGCCACCTTCATCAAAGCTGCGGTACATTCCCTGACTTGAGCAACTGAACCCGGTGCTGATGTCAAAGCAGGAAAAAACACTGTTTGGATACTATCTATTACCGCTACATTTGGTTTTAGAGAATCTATCTCCCTCAGAATTTCTTCTAAATCCGTTTCTGGCAAAACATACAAATTTGCACCTATACTGTCAGGATCTATCGGTTTTTCCGGATCTTTGTTTTCAGGATCTTCCGTGACTAGCGTAGGTGGTTTTGACATTCCCAAACGAGAAGCACGCAATTTTACCTGTTGTCCAGATTCTTCTCCAGTCACATAGAGAATTCGGTATTTTTGCGCCAATTGGTTAGAAACTTGCAGTAGTAAAGTTGATTTACCGATACCAGGGTCGCCACCAATTAGCACCATCGAACCGGGAACAATTCCACCACCTAAAACTCGATCTAATTCCCCATAACCGGACTCCCAACGAGCAATTTGGCGATCGCTAATTTGGTCAAAAGTCAGAGAAGATCTGGCTTTAGCTGGTTTATTATGAGACTTACTATGACCTCCAGCTTGCCAATTTCCCACTCCAGACCGGCTAGGTATATCCCCGATAAAAGAACTAATATTTTGCTCAACTAAAGAATCGTAAGTGTCACAATTTGAACATTTTCCGAACCATTGAGAGAATTCCGCTGCACAACTACTACAGATATAAATGGTTTTTGGCTTTGCCATGCTTAAATTTTAGTTAATAATCTTAATTTTTCCTTAAATTTTGGAAAAAACGAACATCTAATGTAATAGTTGGAAGCTCTTTCCAAATCAATTGAGAGCAATGATATCTTAATATTATGATATTTAAAATTAATCATCAAAAATTTTAGTTAAGGAGCATGACAAAACTTGGAAAGTCATAAAGAAAAAATCCTGGTAGTAGACGACGAAGCCAGCATTCGGCGGATTTTGGAAACACGCCTTTCCATGATTGGCTACGATGTAGTGACAGCAGGAGATGGTGAGGAAGCTTTAGAAATATTTCGCAAAGCTGAACCAGACCTAGTAGTTTTAGACGTAATGATGCCAAAACTAGATGGTTATGGCGTTTGTCAAGAATTACGCAAAGAATCCGATGTCCCCATTATTATGCTCACCGCTTTGGGAGATGTGGCAGATCGCATCACCGGCTTAGAATTGGGTGCGGATGATTATGTCGTTAAACCCTTTTCACCCAAAGAACTAGAAGCACGGATTCGTTCAGTCTTGCGACGGGTGGACAAAACAGGTGCAAATGGTATTCCTAGTTCTGGGGTGATTCATGTCAGCACCATCAAAATTGATACAAATAAGCGTCAAGTTTATAAAGGTGATGAGCGCATTCGCTTAACCGGTATGGAATTTAGCTTATTAGAATTGTTAGTCAGTCGTTCTGGTGAAGCCTTTTCCCGCTCAGAAATTTTGCAGGAAGTATGGGGATATACTCCTGAACGCCATGTAGATACTCGCGTTGTGGATGTACATATCTCTCGTTTACGGGCAAAATTAGAGGATGATCCCAGCAACCCTGAACTAATTCTCACCGCTAGAGGTACTGGTTATCTGTTCCAACGCATATTAGAACCAGGGGAAGAGTAGGAAGTTAGGTGACAGGGGACAGAGGGAGTAGGGGAAGTAGGGGGAGTAGGGGAAGTAGAGGGAGTAGGGGAAGTAGAGGGAGTAGGGGGAGTAGGGGAAGTAGAGGGAGTAGGGGAAGTAGGAATTTTCCCAATGACAACAGACAACGGACAACGGACAACGGACAACGGACAACGGACAACGGACAACGGACAACGGACAACGGACAACGGACAACGGACAACGGATAACGGATAACTGACAAATGACTAAATCAGATCCTAATCGAGTTTTACGGCGTTTACCCTTAGTTGTTGGGGGTTTAGGTGCTGTGCTTTTGTTAATGAATCGGTTGTTAACACCGGAACTGACAAATTCCCAAGCACGAGGAGATGTGCTGGGGGTAATTTTGAGTGCGGTGTTAATTTTAACTGGTTTAATTTGGCAACAGGTACAGCCGCGCACACCGGAGACAGTAGAATTAATTGGGGAAGAGGGATTTTTCTTAGATCCAGAATTACCAGAAGCCGCGAAAATAGAATTAGCCTGGGCAACGCGGTTATTATTAACTAATACAGTGACGCGATCGCTCATAGTTTATTATCAAGGTAAAGTTTTATTACGTCGCGGTATTCTGGCTGCTAAATCGGAAGTAGTACCAGGAATAATTTTAAAAAAAGTATTAGAAACACAAAAGCCAAT
Organism: Dolichospermum sp. UHCC 0352; assembly: GCF_009711925.1. Taxonomy (NCBI): domain Bacteria; kingdom Bacillati; phylum Cyanobacteriota; class Cyanophyceae; order Nostocales; family Aphanizomenonaceae; genus Dolichospermum; species Dolichospermum sp. UHCC 0352. Next base: position 29,377 of record NZ_VIKY01000103.1, read on the forward strand.
TTATTTAGTGGCTTTGTATGTCTATCCTGGTAAAATCGAATTTGACTATTTACCAGAAAACACACAAGGTGTAATTTGTCAACCAATTGGTCAAGAAGGGGTTTTAATTTTAGCAGCAAATGCTCCCCGCAGTTACACTAAACAAGATGAAAACTGGATTGCGGGAATTGCTGATAAATTAGCTGTTACTCTTGGTCATTCTCGTTCCTAGACTCTGGCTAGGAATGCTAACTTTGAGGCTCTGCCTCCCGTTACTAGCGGCAGAGCCGCGTGATGAACATTCCCAGTCGGAGACTGGGAACGAGATTAACGAGATTCTAAAAGTTATAAATTATGAATTATGCAAATTATTTATTTACTCTTAGTGGCTGTGATGTTCGTAGGGATTATTGGTGCTGTAGTTCCAGCTATCCCTGGAAGCAGCTTAATTTTAATATCTATTATTATTTGGGGAATTGTCAGTAATTCCTTTGCAGCTATCAAAATTCCCCTGATTGTGACAATCATTGTTTTACTTCTGAGTACAGGAGTTGATTTCCTTGCTGGTTATATCGGAGCAAAACAAGCCGGTGCGAGTAAGTGGGGACAAATTGGCGCATTCGTGGGTTTATTACTGGGGTTTTTTGGATTATTACCAGCTTTACCTTTTGGTGGTCCATTATTAGGGATTTTATTTGGACCACTGTTAGGAGCAATTGTTGGTGAGTTTCTTTATCAACGTCAATTATGGCCTGCGGTAAAAGCTGGTATAGGAATTACTGTCGGTACAGTGGTGGGGAATTTGATTCAAGGTGTCTTAGCTATCAGCGCGGTTGTAGTATTTTTGTTGACAACTTGGCCGCAGGTATATGGTAGTTAACCTGGATAAAAACCGTCTATCCAAATACCGAATTAACTGTAGACTTAATTGAATTTCTAGCATCCTTTAAAGCCTGACTAAAAGGTTGCTTATTCTGCAAAAATACCCTCGCACAATTGCGTCCTGGCATACCGGAAATTGAGCCACCTGGATGTGTTCCTGCACCTGTTAAAAAGAGATTATCAATGGGGGTTTTATAATTAGCTAATTCGGGTAAAGGTCGGAAAAAGATCATTTGATCCATTGTCATATCAATATGATAATAATTCCCTTTGTATGCCCCTAATCTTTCTCCTAATTCTGCCGGACTTTCTACTCTTCTAGCGATAGTTGCTTTCTTCACATTGGGGGCGTAAGTTGCTAATTTGTCAATTACTCTATCTGCAACTTTGTTTTTCAATTCATCAGTCCAACCTGTCCCTTTTAAACCTGTACCTTTTGCATTAGCAATTTGATAAGGAGCAAAAAATTCAATCCATAAAGTATGTTTACCAGGTGGTGCTAAACTAGGGTCAAGAGCGCTAGGCATGACGAGATACATGGAGGGGTCAGAATCGGGAATTTCGCCAATTGTACATTTATTATGAGCCTGTTCTACATGATTCATGGAATCAGCAATGAGAATTGAACCAATGAGATATTCATCTTTATGATCATGATGAGAAAAATGCAAAGGTTCATCTAATGCTAAATCTATTTTCAGAATGGTTTCATTGTTATTGATAATCCGTCGTTCTAACCCTGTCTCTTATACACATCTAGATGTGTATAAGAGACAGGTAGGGGGAGTAGGGGGAGTAGGAGGGGTAGGGGAGAGAAATATTCTTTTGCAACTGACAACTAACAACTGACAACTGACCAATTTCATGAAGTTTTATAACAAAAATATCATTTTGTAGTTTACGCTACAGATTTTTATGTTCTCATCGAAAATGCAAGCAGCATAGAGGAAATATAATCATATCAATCCTATTCATTTAAGATTCTGTAGTTTACGCTACAGATTTTTGTGTTATCATCAGATTGCAGGGAATAATAAATTATTCCTTAGTAAATAAATACAGGGAGGTAGTGTCATGTCTATTCAAGAAAAAGCCCGTCAATCAATTGTACGTCAACATCAGCAAGCTAAGAATCGTCAACAATCCATGTTGATGCGGGCTGCACAGGAACTTAATTTGCATGAAGGAATATCTCACTACTGGAATCCCATTCAAGGTAAAATGGATGCAGCTACTCAGACGCTTTATGGACGTAGCCAAGCGACTATGAGTTAAGTGAAAAAGAAAGCCACCCCAGAGGGTGGCTAAAAAATTCACTAGTTGTACGTTAGTAATTGTTGTAATTAGCAATCGTAATACAAGAAGAATTCATAAGGATGTGGACGCAATTGCATTTGCTTAACTTCGTTAGCAACCTTGTAGTCAATCCAATTTTGGATAAAGTCTTCAGAGAAAACGCCAGTTTCAGTTAAGAAAGCGTGGTCATTTTCCAAAGCTTCCAAAGCCAATTCTAAAGAACCAGGAGTAGAAGGAATCTTAGATAATTCTTCTGGTGAAAGTTCATAGATATTTTTATCTAAGGGTTCACCAGGATGAATTTTGTTTTTGATACCATCAATCCCAGCACAAAGCATAGCCGCAAAAGCCAAGTAAGGGTTAGAAGTAGCGTCTGGACAACGGAATTCTAAACGCTTGGCTTTGGGGTTGTCTCCAGAAAGAGGAATCCGCACAGAAGCAGAACGATTACCTTGGGAATAAGCCAAGTTTACAGGTGCTTCATAACCAGGTACAAGGCGTTTGTAAGAATTGGTAGTGGGGTTGGTGATTGCCAACAGTGCTGGAGCGTGTTTGAGAATACCACCAATGTAGTAAAGTCCCATTTCGCTCATACCAGCGTACTTGTCACCTGCAAATAGGGGCTGACCATTTTTCCAGATAGATTGGTGACAGTGCATACCAGAACCGTTATCGCCAAAAATGGGTTTTGGCATGAAGGTGACGGTTTTGCCATACTTTCTAGCCACGTTTTTGATCACATACTTGTAAGTCATCAACCAATCAGCGGCTTCAATCAACTTACCAAATTTGAAACCAAGTTCGCACTGACCACCAGTCGCAACTTCATGGTGTTGCTTTTCAATGGGTACGCCACAATCTTTCATGGTTAGCAGCATTTCTGTCCGCATATCTTGAAAGCTGTCAGTGGGAGGAACTGGGAAATAACCTTCTTTGACGCGGGTTTTGTAACCCAGGTTAGGTCCTTCTTCTCTACCAGTGTTCCAACGACCTTCTACAGAATCAACGTAGTAGTAACCGGAGTTGGTGGTTTGGTCGTAACGGACATCATCAAAAATGAAAAATTCAGCTTCAGGACCAAAGAAAGCTGTATCACCAAGTCCAGTAGAAGCTAGATAATCTATCGCTTTTTGGGCAATAACGCGAGGACAACGGTTGTACCATTGGCCAGTACGTGGTTCTTTAATACTACAAATGATACTGAGAGTTGGCTCTTTCATGAATGGGTCAATCCAAGCGGTGTTAGGATCAAGCACCATGGTCATGTCAGATTCTTCGATACCTTTCCAACCCCGAATACTAGAACCGTCGAAAGGTACACCGTCAGAGAATGAACTTTCATCAATCTGGTCTTGGTACATGGTCAAATGTTGCCAAGTTCCCAGTGTATCAATGAATTTCAGATCAATCATCTGAATTTTTTCGTCTTGAATCTTCTTCAAGATTTCTTTTGGGGTTGTCATTTTTACTTTACTCCTGATGTAGCCAATTACCTAATATAAACCCAGAGTCTGCCCAAGCATCCTCACCTTGTTACGCTAACCCAAGTTGTCATACACTACCTGGAATATCGTAAATAGTTAACTTGACATGATTTTGTCATGTTTGTTACAGATTGTCTGGATTACAGGTTATGTTAACCTTTCTTTCTTAATCTGTACAAAACTAGAAAATTCATGATCAGGGGTCAACTTTGGCATAAAATCCTTAGATAGCAGATGGATAGTTTTTGTGCCAGTGTCTATTTTATGTGAATTGGCACGGAATCTTGTTGGTGCTTCATGGCAACCAAATTAATATCAAATCATAGATAACTCATGATTGGGAGAAAAAAGAATGCGTGATGCCGTTACAACTTTAATTAAGAATTATGACGTAACCGGGCGTTATTTTGACCGGAATGCCATTGATACCCTCAAATCCTACTTTGATAGTGGAACAGCTAGAGTTCAAGCTGCAGCAGCGATTAATTCCAATGCTGCCGCAATTGTGAAACAAGCTGGGGCAAAGTTATTTGAAGAACTACCAGAATTAATTCGTCCTGGTGGCAATGCTTATACAACCCGTCGTTTTGCCGCTTGTTTGCGGGATATGGACTATTATCTCCGCTACGCTACCTATGCGCTAGTTGCTGGTAATATGAATGTTCTTGATGAGCGTGTATTACAAGGACTCAGGGAAACTTACAATTCCTTGGGTGTACCCATTGGTTCAACTGTTCAAGGTATTCAGATAATGAAGGGTATCGTCAAGGAACAGGTAGCGGCTGCTGGTATTGCTAATACTGCTTTTGTGGATGAGCCTTTTGATCATATCACTCGTGAATTGAGTGAGATTGATGTTTAGGATTTCAAAAATAGACATCTGAGGACAAGGTAGAGGCGTTCTATAGAACGTCTTTACTCATAATTGCGCCCGAAAACATGGAGATGTCTATTAATATTCTGGAACTATTAGTTCTAAGGTGGGAAAATAAGTGCGGTAACGATTCACATCTCTGGTTAAAAGTATCATATCCATAATTACCGCATGAGCGCCTATGTAGAAATCAGGTAAAGGAGATTTTTTAGTTCCACCTTGTTGACGATATTTTACAAGATTACTCGGTAAGCGTAAAGCTCAGTCACAAAGCGTGCTGAGATATAAGCGACACGGGCGAAAATATTTAGCCTAACTCGTTGACTAGTAACAGTAGGTGTGATATACTTTTAAAAGTTCCATAATTTAAGTATAACTAAACAACGTAAAAACTTAACTAATTTGGTTGAGTGCGTAGTCATACCTAACAGTATTGCAGTTTAGGAAAGCTAAATTTGGTGAAAAATGAAATACAAAAATCGAGTACGGTAGGGCATACCGGAATTAACGCTTTAGGAGAATCGACCTCTGTTTTTGTTGGAGTAATCCAGCAATTGTAAGTTGGCTCATTGATTAAAGAATCTCAGTGTCTTTAGACCTGAGAGTGTCAAAAAGCATTTTCCCGCTAAAAATGCTGATTCCCAAGGTAGGTCTAAACGGTGAAAAAACTTGATAGGTAATATGGCTTCTAGTTCTTCTATCTTTTGAAAACCAATTGAGACTTCAGCATAGATAATGGGATTAATGTTAAGTTTTGTCTTTTCAGCATATTCAGTTAACTTATTAGCTGACCAATCAAACCAATTTGGATCTTCTGTAACAATATCCAAGATTATATTGCTATCAACGAGTATTTCTTTCATTAGTCTTGTCTCGTTAATGCCATTATTTCATCGGTGGTCATTTTGACTGTAGCTTTACCTCGCATCATTTCTATGAGAGTTTTACCTGGGTTGGGTTTCGCTTTGGTTTTTTTTACGTAAACTGCATCTCCGATGATTTCAAATTCTACTTCTGTGTTGGGTGTAAGTCCTAATTGTTCACGTATTTCTACGGGAATAGTGACTTGTCCTTTGGATGTAATTCTCATGGTTTTGATCTCAAGTAAGAAAATTATTACTTTTAGTATTACATAATGGTTTTAAAATTGAATATCCACCCAGTTTTTTGCCTCAGCAAAGCGACTTAAATGTTTGACATTTGTAGTTGCTATCACAATATAGCGACCAGGAAACTCTTCTTTAAGTTTTTGCCAATGACTACAGATAATAATATCAATATCCAAACTTTTATTATCTGCTGTTGGTATTCCTTGACTACGAGCAGAAGCCCAAAGTGTAGATGCTTCTTTTAATAATTCCCAGTCTATAGGTAAAAACGAGATTATTTCTTGGAGTTCATCTAAATTCTGAATACTAGATGATTTAGGTTTATTTTGAGAGATTAAGATTAAACTTCTTCTAATTTCGTAATCACATAATTGAGAAGAACAAATATACACTCCACGAGCAAGCAAAGCATAAAGCCATTCTTCACAATCTTTAGCTGCATCCATTTTATAGGGATTTGTGAGCAGTCCTAGCACACCTGAATCAATAAATACTATCATAATTCTGAATATAATTTTTGTCCTATTGGTCTTTGTGAATCAACTGTTTTTTTTAATTCTTCAAAAAACTCTTGTTGCTGTAATGATTCTTCATCGGACATATTTTTATGTTCTGCAATACGTTGTGCTAAAATTGCCATTGCTTTTTGATTTTTTTGGAGTTGTTCTTGTTGATTCCATGTTGATTTATGGGTGCTAATTGGGGTATTTTGATCTAGTTTTGATTGCAAAATTATTTTCAGATTTTGAGCATCTGATGATTCTAAGTTGATAGGATGAGGATATCCTTCTAAAATTAGTTGATAATCACTATCAATATTATTGTTATTGGGAATTAGGGCAATAAATCGGGTGATGTTGAGGATTTTACCGCTAGGAAGTTCTATGGAGGTGTTCATGGTATTCTCCTTGGTTTTACTAGTCAATATTTCTTCTATTCTATCATATAGCAATCCTAAATTAGTTATGAACAACAATATATCTGACTGCTCTAAAAGGATGTTTGAAAAGTGGTATTCCGTAATTTTCATCACATTGCTACCCCCCTTTCCCCTTGTAAAGGGGGGAAACAATAAAAATCCAGTTCCCTCCCCTTTACAAGGGGAGGGTTAGGGTGGGGTAAAAAATATTTGATACATCAACCATAACTTTTCAAACACCCTCTAAGAAGTCGGGGATTTTATCTCTTGCAATAGAATCAGGATGTACACCAATTGTACTTATACTCAAAGATATTGTTTTAAAACCTCAACTGTAGCAAGTCCAGTTTTTTCCCAACTAAATTGATTTGCTCTTTTTAGACCTTTTTCTGAAAGTTGTTTTCTGGTTTCTGAATCATTAATAATTGTTGTCATTGCTGCGGTGATTTCCCCTGGATTATAGGGATTAATTAAAATAGCAGCATCTCCTGCAACTTCTGGAAGGGAGGAAATATTAGAGGTAATAACGGGAGTACCACAAGCCATTGCTTCTAAAACTGGTAAACCAAATCCTTCCCAAAGACTAGGAAAAACTAGCGCAATTGCTTGATTAATAATTATTGGTAATTCGTCATAGGAGACATAGTTAAGGAATTTAACTAGATGACTTATTCCTAATTCTTGAGTTTGTATTTCTAATAATGGAGAGTAACGTTTATCGTAGGGTCCCGCTAACCATAGTTCATAATCATTTCTGTGAGGTAGTGCGGAAAAAGCGGTAATTAGTCTTTGCAGGTTTTTGTAAGGGTCTTGACGACCGATATATAGGAAGTAATTGCGGGTGGGGAGGTTGAGGAATTGGAAATGCGAGTTATCCCCCGCCAAGAGAATTGGTGTAATTTTATGACTAGGAATCTGGTAAAATTGGATAATATCATTGGCTGTTGATTCTGATATACAAATAATATGTTCTGCTTGTTTAAAAACTTCAGGAGTATAGTATTTATGGTATGTGGTTAATGGTGACAAGCGTTTGGGAAAATGCAAGGGTATCATGTCAAATGCTGTGACAATAAAACGACAGTTGGTATATAAAGGTGCTTCGGGAATGGGGGAAAACAAAAGTTGGGATTTGAGGTTTTGATAGATTTTTGGGAGTTGGAATTGTGTCCAAACTAAGCGGTTTAAATGTCCTTTTAAACCTTGTTCTGATGTGAGGTTAGGAGGAGTTGGATAACATTTATAGTCAGGGAAAGATTGTGAAGTTAGAAGTGTTGGATCAAGTTTCTGTAAATGAGGTAGAAGATTAAGAGTGTAAGTAGTTGTACCTGTGGGTTTGGTTAGGAGAAATGAAAGATTGATTGATAATGGCATTTTTACTATTGATAGTTGTTAATGATCTTGCTGATTTCTCATATAATCACATATACCATAAATTTTTCCTAAAGCAGCTTGTGGTTTGATAATTAACCCTATTGCTGCTTTGATGATTTGTGTAATGAGTTTCATCGTGAAAACTGATTTATTTGTATATCTGTTAATTGTGAATAAATAACTATAGGTACTATATCTAATCTTTTTAAAAATGTTTCTGTTCGTAATTGATGACGGTTGATGTATGACACATAATTGTTTAGTAATGGCTATTAAATGTCCTTGATTAACATAACGTCTGCAAAAATCAAGGTCTTCATAGTATAAAAAATAAGCATCATCAAATAAGGGACATTCAGGAAATTTCTTTAAATTAATTATTAAACTACAACCTGAAACCCAATCACAATTAATATAATCTATAGCATGATTAGTTAATAAATCTACTTCTGAAATCGCGCCATTTTCAGGAATAAAGTAACCACCAGCAAACCAGATTTTCTGTTCAGGAGTGTAAATAATTGTCCCTACGATTGATAATTCTGGATGTGAATCAAAAAATATTTGAGCTTGTTCTAAAGTATTTTCTGGTAAGAAAGCATCTGGATTAATTATCCAAACTATTGCTTGTTTATCTTGATTGTAAATCCATTGTAACCCTAAATTACAAGCACCACCAAAGCCAAGATTTGTTTCTGCTTCAATAATGATTGTTGATTGGTTTTTAAGTTGATTAATTGCATGATCATCTGGAGCGTTATTAATGATAATAATTTGGTAGTTACTATCTTGATAAAATGGTAGAGAATTTATTAATTTACTTATTAAATTGGTAGAATAATAGTTAACTGTTAAAAAATATATCATAATCAATTAATGTTAAAATAATTATTTTAGGAAAAACATTTAAACGGTTTTTAATGAAAATATGAATTACCATTTTTCAGTAAGTTTGCCTATTAAACCATAATAAGTTCCTAATAAACAAGCCCATATTTTTAATTGTTTATCTTCTAAATCATACAACATAATTAACAAGATTTTAACTAGCATATATTTTATTCGTCGCATTAGGCTAGTAAAGCGGTAATAACCTTGAGAAAAACGAGTTTCTAAATAGGTATGGTTGCGACAAATATAGTAATAACGTAAAGCCGAATATTCTTGTATATAGCGATATTGATTTAGAAATTTTATTTGAATAGGACTACCAAAATTGTGGTGCATACTAGCTTTAGTAACAATCAGATTATGAAATCCTTTTTGCTTTATTCGTAAGCCATAATCAAGGTCAATACCATCAATAAATAGATCAGCACAAGGAGGAGAAATAGTTTTAGCAGCAGATAAGGAAATTAAAGAACCTGATGTAATGGGTGTATCACATTCATAAAAATCTACATTATGATTATGTTCAATAACTCGAAAATGATCATTAGCAAAAACTACACTTTCTACAACTTTACTTATTCTAGTATCAAATGCAGTAGGGGCAATAATACCAATTTTGTAGTCATCTTGTTCAGATAATTTATGATAATTTGTCAGCAAAATTTCTAAGCAATTTGGAGTAGGAACACTATCTTGATCAAATGTCCATAGAAAATCATATTTTTGATCAATAGCCCATGCTAATGCTTTTACTAAACCTTCAGCAATTCCAATATTATTAGGATAATGATGAATTAACAATAGTTGATTTTTATCATCGAGTAGCAATGGTTGTTCAGAGTTATCTACTATATATATAGCTGTAACTTGAATTGATTGAGATTCAATAGCTTTAATACATCGGTTGGAAGATTCTTGATCTTGATAACAAGTTATATAAGCTGCTACTTTTGATTGCATATTATTTAGTGCTAAGGGAGAAAATTTATATAATAAATTGCTTATTAACTGCTTATTATAGTTTATTTTTAATCCATAATCTGAGAGATAAAGGAATAAATTTTTTAATTTTTTTAAAATTCTTAACTATAATTGATTCTAATTTCGACATTTGTTGCGTTGCAAAATAATGATCTGCTAATAGTTGCTGTAAAAACTCAATCCTTTCACCTTGAACATGAAAAGTTTTTGGTTGATTAGATAAATTTTGATAAAAAGTTTCTAATTTATTAATAGAATCCTCCCACTGCATTGAATCAGCAGTTATTTTTCCATTTTCTTGCAACTTTTTATATAAGTCTTTATCATTTATTAATCGTTTTAATGCTTGATGAGCTAAATGAACATCCCCATTAGGTATAACTAAAGCATTGTATTCATCCTTAATATATTCATCATATCCAGTAACATCACTAACAATACAAACTCCACCACAAGCCATCATTTCTAAAGGGGGTCCAAAAAATCCTTCAACACTACTAAGTTTAACTAAAATATCGCAACTGGAATAAATATGTTTCATTTGACTAAAATCTACTTTGTAAAAAAAGTGATCAATTTTCCAGTCTGGAGAAGGTTCTCCTCCATTGGAAACACACCAAATTTCACAATCTAATCCTTGACTTGCTTCAATAGCTTCTTTTACTCTTTTAAAAGGAGTATCTATCGTACCTTCTACTAATATTCTTAATTTATCTTCTTGTTTATTTTCAAGAGGTTTAGCAGGATGAATTATATCAGAATCAATAGCATTAGGGATATAAACAGCTTGATGCCCAAAGTTATCTGTTAGCCATTCAACAATCCACTTTGCTTCTGTCATATAATGAATATTACATAAATAGCTTAAAATAACTTGGTTTTTGAGAATTGGATCATCATAAAAACGAGTTTCATCTGATTGAACAAAATAAACTTTATGTTTGGCAGGAAATTTTAAAACCGGAATAACTGTATCCCAAAAAGTAGCAACACAGATATCAACTTCATCAGGAAAATCTTGAGGATGAACAACATGAGACTTAAAATTGGGAAACCATTCAAAAGAACTTGATGTTGTGGGAATAGCTTCATTTAAAAGACAAATAATAACCTCATGACCTCGTTTTGCTAGTCTAGTAATATGCTGAAGAACTATAATATGTCCGCCACAAACCAAATTAGACGGAAGCACATAAACAATTTTCATAATAGTGATTTAATACCTTCTTCTAAACTAATTAAAGGTTGAAAACGTAACTTTTCTTGAGCCAAACTAATATCAGCACATGAATGTTCAATTTCTCCTGGACGAGATGGCAGGAAAGTGGGTTTTAAATAATAATTCGTCTGCATGGAAATTAAATCAAGTAGTTGTAATAGATTAGTTTTATTTTCTGTACCAATATTAAAAACTCGATGTTTTTCTAATATATTACTTGGTAAACTTGCAGCCAAAATATTAGCTCTAGCAACATCAGAAACATGAATAAAATCTCGACTTTGTTTTCCATTACCATAAATCTGAGGAGACTTTTTCTGTTGATAACATTCTACAAAACGAGGAATTACTGCCGCATAATCTGAATCTGCTCTTTGTCGTAAGCCATATACATTAAAATACCTTAAACAAACTGTTTCTAAACCGTATGAATAATAAAAGCTTTCAGCTAATGCTTCAGCCGTTAATTTACTAGCAGCATAGGGAGATTTAGGATTAGGTAAATAGGTTTCTTTTAATGGTGGTTGATGAATATCTCCATAAACTGAACAACTTGAGGCTATGACAACTCTTGATACTTTTGCTTGTAAGGCAGCCCAAAGTACATTTAATGTACCCCTATTATTGATTTCATAGGTTAAAAATGGGTTTAGCAAAGAACCTGAAACAGAAGAATGTGCAGCCAGGTGAAACACCCAGTCGGCATTTTTTAAGGTTTTCTGTAGCGTATCTAAGTCACGAACATCACCTGATATAACTTCAATCTGTTCTTGAGAATCTTTCAAATTTTCAAGGTTGCCAGTGGAAAAATTATCATAGATAATCGGATAAACACCTTGATCTAATAACGAATCTACAAGGTGAGAACCAATAAAACCACAACCTCCTGTTATAATAGCTTTCATGGGATATAGAGTTCTAAGACTGAAGAAAGATTATCACTATTATCGCTGGTTTGCAACTTTTTTAAATAATTGCCTTTTAAAGTTTTAATATTAATCGCTGAAAATGGTCTAAGCTGATTTTTACCATCTAATATAATTATTTGTTCAAAATTATATTTCTTTTGTGCCACAATTAAGGAATTAAAATCAGGATTAATCTTAAACTTCAGGTTATATTGATGCTCTTCAGCAAGTATATTGTAATAGTCACCTTTAACCGCTTGTATGGGATAAATTTTTCTAAAAAAACCATTAACAACCCAGTCTCCAGCAAATACAGGAACCCAATTTCGCAAGATTTCTGCATCTTTAATTAAAAAGAGAGTCTGAGGTGGAACAGTTGGAAAGTTGCTTTTAACAATAGCTTCATAGTTCTTTAAATCTAATCCAACGTGTCGCCAAATTGTTCCTAGTCCTATCATAGATTCAGCCCCACTTGTCAAGGGCTGTACCAAAAAACAAAATATTATTAGTATGATTGCATATTCTATTTTTTTATGCTTTATTTTTTGGATGATTTCCAAGAATCCTCTCAGTATTAAGACAATAATAACAGCCAAGCCCAAATGAGGTAAATATGTATGTCTTGTATCAAACCAGGCAGAAGTTAAAAAAAATGGAATCAGGGGATATAAACATAGACAAATAGAAAGTATAATAGTAAAAATGTAATCATTCTTCCTAAATAAATTAGCAGTATTGGAAGATTTAAAAATAGGATAAAACCAAGTGATTATTAAAAAAATCATAAATAAGCTTATTATAATGAAAGAAAATTCAGTAAATCTTGAACCTTTAAATGCCTGTGAACCAACATAATTGTCCATTTGAGGATACAACCAAAAAGTAGATTGTAATATATCTTTGGTTCGGATGAATATATTTTCTATTGTAATATGACTGCGATCAAACTGTGAGGATAAACCAAAGGATTTAGTAAATCTAAACAAGAGAAAGGCAAAAATATATGCTCCAAAATAAGAGAAAGTTTTTAGAAGTTTTAGAAAATTAATTTTCGGCTCTTTCCAGATCACAAATCTTGCATACAATAAGCAATGAATTATAGGCAAAAATAAAGCCAGTTCATAGCAAAATAAAGTTGTTCCATATAACAAGGAAGAAATCAATAAAAATTTATTTTTCTTGGTTAAAAGAAATTGGTAAAAAAAGTAAATTGAACCTAACCATACAACTAATAATAGTTTTAAAGTTAATAAAATAACCCACCAATATTCTTGTGAATGTCCTGGTATTAACAGAAAAAATAATACTGTTAAACTACTGTAAAATTTGTTATTCCAAATCAGTCGATCACATACATGATAAACAGTTAAGTTAGCAATAATTTCTAAAATTGCGCCGAAAATATGATAGTAGATCGCATTCCATTTAAAAACTTGAAATATAGATATAAGAAAGATTCCTGCTAAAGGTCTATCTGTAAAAATTGGAACAATAGAATTTGTCTCTTCAAAATCAGAAAAAACTGAAAAATCGTCCAAATAAAAATAGAAATCTTTCAAAAAAATATATTTAAAAATTAACGTAAATAGAGTCAATCCAAAAACATGAATAAAATTGATCATTTTTCTAATTCCTTTAATTTTGAAAATATTTTAATATTAGCTCAATGATCTGATCTGTTGTATCTAAGTTAATCCATAAAGGAAGACGTAACAGACGATCACTCATAGTATTTGTATTGTTCATTCTTCCCTCGACTCTACCATATTTTATTCCAGCAGGGGATGAATGAAGGGGAACATAATGAAATACTGATTGAATGTTATAAGATTTTAGATATTGAATCAGATCAGTTCGTTCTTGTAAACTATTTAACAATAAATAGTATAAATGAGCGTTGTGTTGACAATAACTTGGAATGATAGGACGGCGAACTTTCTCAATTTTTTCTAATTCAGAAAAAGCTTCATGATAAGCTTCCCATATAGACAATCTTTTTTTCAAAATCATTGCCTTTTCTTCAAGTTGCGCCCATAAAAAAGCTGATATTAGTTCACTTGGTAAATAAGATGAACCCACATCAACCCATGTATATTTATCTACTTGTCCTCGAAAAAATTGACTCCGGTTTGTTCCTTTCTCCCAGATAATTTCACTACGTTCAACTAAACTAGCATCATTAACTAATAATGCTCCTCCTTCTCCACTAATTAAATTTTTTGTTTCGTGAAAACTGAGAGCCGAAAGATTACCAAAACTTCCAAGGGGTTGCCCTTTATAGGTTGATCCTATTCCCTGTGCATTATCTTCAATTACCAATAGCTGATAACTTTTGGCAATATTCATAATCATATCCATTTCGCAACCTACACCAGCATAATGTACTGGAACAATTGCTTTTGTCTTTTTTGTCATCGCGGATTCAATTTTAGTTTCGTCTATATTTAATGTATCTGGACGAATATCAACAAATACGGGAACTGCCCCTCGTAAAACAAAAGCATTAGCAGTAGAAACAAAAGTATAGGAAGGCATAATGACTTCATCACCAGCTTGAATATTTGCCAAAATTGCTGACATTTCCAACCCGGCTGTACAAGAGTGGGTCAAAAGAGCTTTCTGACAACCAATGGTTTCTTCTAACCAAGTTTGGCAACGCTTTGTAAACATACCATTTCCAGAAAGATGACCATTGTTAATAGCTTGCTGGATATAGTCAAGTTCTTTTCCTGTCACAAAAGGTTTATTAAAGGGTGTAATCATTAAAAATCACAAATAAATTTCCTAAATTTTTATAGCAACCAGAAGAAGTGAACCTCCCCAGGGAAAGGAAACTCCACTTTGAATCATTTGACGTTCAATGGACAATATAAACTCTAGAGTAACATTTAACCATGAACTAATCTTAAATTCATTCAGAGGATCATAATTTTTTTTTTCTCGACGTTGAGAAAAACGGGAAAGTATCATTAAAGGCAAGAGAAGGGAAACGAAAGAAGTCATTGTCACAATCTTAAATCCAGCTTGTTGTACTTTCCTTTTCAAATCTTGAGATTGATAGCGTCTGACATGAAAAGCATAATCATCTGCTTGACTCCATAACCACGGATGTTGAGGGACAGTCAAAATTAAACTTCCTTGGGGCTTCAAAGCTTGATATATTTGTCCGAGAACTACATGATCCTCTTGGATGTGTTCCAATACATCAAAAGCACCAATACCATCAAATTCATCTTGAAATGGAATATGAAGTGCATCCATTTGAAAAAGTTGGGTACGATTTAAACGTTGGGACGCAAATTCTAACCCTTGTGTAAATATTTCACTTCCTGATAATTGTAATTGAGAAAAAGATTTTTCTAATCCAGAAAGCACAAACCCTGTTCCACAACCAATTTCTAAAAAGTTTTTTTGATTTGGAAAAAATTTTTTAATTGCCGAAATAATGAGACGATTCCGGGAACGAAACCAAAAGTTTTTAGCTTCTACTTTTGCTAATTTAGCAAAGAAAATCGGATCATAACTCTCAACTTTGTCTATAATTTCAGGCGCAAATGATAAATAACCATTAATTAGATTCGGATTATATTGACAGTTGGGACATTTCCATTCTTGATTGTCAAATATATAAGCACATTCGTTACATTTTTTCATCGTTATTACCCTACTGAATTAATAAGTGGTAAACATCTTGAGCATTTTTAAAAGTGAAACCTAATGATCTATAAAGATTGAGTACCGCCAGATTAGAAGCAGATATTGAACTAATAATTTCCTGATGACCTAATTTAAACATTTCTTGGCAAGCTATACTCCAAAAATATTTTGCCATGCCTTTTTCTCTAAAATTGGATTTCAAAGCATGAAGCAGTATATTTTGAGCAGAAAATCCCCAAAATCCTGCTAATTTTTGGTCATACATTAAACCCCATACTGTTTGATCATTAAACAATTGAGATAACCATGAATTATATCTTGAATCTGCTTGTTTTTTATCTATGTTGAAGTCACGGTGAAATCTACCATGAATGAAAGCACCATCACAAATACTAATTAATTCTTCTAAAGAATTTGTTTGAGAAAGATGAATTTTAGAGTGATAATGAGGAATAAAGTTTGAAAAGTAGCAAGATGGTTGTATTAATGTATCACAATAATAAAAATCACAATCAGATAAAAATTTGGTATTCCAAAGAGGATCTACTTTAATCGTATAATGTCCTTTTTCTGCATTTTTTATAAATTGATTTATGTTTGAAAATAACAGTTCTTCAGATGAAGCAATAATTTCAAAAGTATTGATTCCTAAAATATTTTTATCCCAAGGAGTTTTCTTAATCAAAATTTGATTATTTTTTGGACTTATTTGTGTCATGGAATGTTATCTGAAGAAGTTATTTAAAATCTAAGTTAGTTGAATTTCTCACTAAATATAATGGTCTTTTTTTTGTTTCATCAAAGGTTTTACCTAAATAAATACCAATTATTCCTAAGATAGAAATAATAATGCCTCCTAAAAAATATAAGGAGACTATTAAACTACTCCAGCCTATGACAGGAGTTCCAAATAAGATAGCTTTAATAATCAGATAAGTTCCTGATAGAAAAGCTAATAGTGAGATGATAAAGCCTATTTTAACAGATAAGCGCAATGGTTTATCTGAATAGGCAATAATTGTATCAGTAGCTAATTTCCAAAGTTTCTTAAAAGTGTAGGTGCTTTCCCCTTCTAGACGAGAATCATGTTGAACCTCTATACAGACAGTGGGAAACCCCATCCAATCAACTAAACCGCCAAAAAACCTTAATTGCTCCCGAATTAGACAAAAATTAGATACCACTTTTCTAGAGATAATCCTAAAGTTACCGACCTCTGCATCATACTTTAAATCTGCCAAGTAGTTAAAAATTTGATAAAACAGTTTAGAAGTTAGTTTTTTGAGAAAAGCATCTTTCCTATTTTTTCTTTTAGCTAAAACTACATCGTAACCTTCTTGTGCTTTAGCATAAAGTTTAGGGATTTCTTCTGGACGATCCTGCAAATCACAATCCATAACTACGACCCAATCTCCATTACAGTGATCCAATCCTGCTGTTATCCCATAGTGTTGCCCAAAATTGCGACTAAATTGAATACCTTTAACTCTGGTATCTTGATTTGCTAATTCTAAGATAATCTCCCAAGAGCGATCACCCCCACAATCTTCTACTAAAACAATCTCAAAATCTTCAGAAATAACCTGTAGAGATGATTTTAGTCTTGTATAAAGTTCATGGAGACATTTCTCTGCTTTATAGACAGGAATAACTACAGAAATAACGGCCATTTTTTTAGTTATATTTTAGTAAAAAAAATCTGAGATTGTATTTTTAGGCAACCTTTCACTTTGAGCAGTTGACATGGTTTCAAGTCGTTTAATTGCTTCTGCCTATGG
Source organism: Dolichospermum sp. UHCC 0352 (assembly GCF_009711925.1). Taxonomy (NCBI): domain Bacteria; kingdom Bacillati; phylum Cyanobacteriota; class Cyanophyceae; order Nostocales; family Aphanizomenonaceae; genus Dolichospermum; species Dolichospermum sp. UHCC 0352. Next base: position 46,728 of record NZ_VIKY01000103.1, read on the forward strand.
TGAGGCAATCTGATTAATTTTATTCTCCAAGCTAATTTTTCATTTATTTTCCTAATCCTATTAATAAATTTACTTTAGATAAATCGGCAAAAATATCATTAACATTTATTTTGTTAATGTAATTTCTTGACTTTGTTTCAATTATATCCATTGTTAGATCATTTTCTCCTATAATTTTTTCCAGAAGTTCAGACAGTCTGACAGAAGTTCCACTTCCTACGTTATAAATCTCTCCAGTTTTACCATAATTCATAACTATTTCATAGTATTTGATAGCTTCCTTAACATGGATATAATCTCTTTTGCTTTGTAAGTCTCCTAATATGATTTTATCGGTTTTACCGCTTTTATATTCTTCTATTTGTTGATAAATTCTGCCGATAAAAAGTTGTTTTGATATATTCTTTCCTAACAAATTAAAAGTACGAGCTATAACAATATCTAAATTATGAACTTGACAATAAAATTGCATTAAGTGAGTCTGATAGACTTTGGTTAAGCCATAAATACTAACTGGATTTAAGGGATGATCTTCATTAACTGGATTATCTGATTCTTGAATTAAACCATACTCAGCCGCACTGCCGATTAATAATACTCGACAGGGCATTTTAGTGTTAATAAGACTATCTAGGATATTTTTGGTAGATATAACATTATTAGCATAATCTATAGAATAATCATTAGTAAAACTTCCCGCTAGATGATAAATTTTATCTGGTTGAATTTCCTGAATTAAATTATTCACTGCATTAGCATTTGTCAAATCACAAATTAAACCATTAGTATCTTGGTTTGTATGAGTAGTTAAGTAAAGTTCTACATCAAAATTTTGCTGTAAATGTTTAACTAAATGACTACCAGTAAAACCATTAGCTCCCGTTATTAAAACTTTCATATTAAGCCCAATTTTATTTTGAGTTGATCATAATTTTCATTAGCATTTTCATAATCTTCAGGACGACCAATATCAAGCCAATAACCATCAAAAGGTTTTACTAAGATTTTATTTTTATTTTTAATTCCATCTATCATTAAATTATCAAACCCATAGGATTCACCTTTAGTCAATTTTTCAACAACCCGACGATTCAGACAATAGATTCCCATGCTGACATCAAAGTAGTAAGTAGGTTTTTCGATAAAGGAACAAATTAAATTTTCTTCATTGTATTTCAAAACTCCAAAATCAATTTTTGACTCTCTTTTAAAAGTTGAGACTGTAACATCATTATCAGCTTGAATATGATAGTTATAAAAATCTAGGTAGTTAAAATTACAAAGGATATCACCATTCATCACTAAAAAATTATCAGGCAAATCAGGGATTAAAGTTAAAGGTCCAATGGTACTAAGAGGACTTTCTTCTAAAGAATAATCAATTTTCACATCCCATAAAGAACCATCACCAAAAAAAGCCATAATTAAATTAGCCAGATGATTAACTGCTAAAGTAATATGATCAAATCCGGAATTTGCTAATTGACGAATGATAATCTCTAATATGGGCATCTCACCACCAATCGGAACAAGAGGTTTAGGAATAGTAACAGTATATGGCTTTAATCGAGTCCCTTTTCCACCGGCTAAAATAATGGCTCTCATCTTAAAATATTCTCCCTACTAAACATTATAAATATTAGCTTTATACTTCGATAAATTTTCCTTATTTTTAAACCATTTTATAGTTTCAGCTAATCCTTTAGCTAAATCATATTGGTGACTCCAATCGGTAAGTGACAAGATTTTTTTATTACATCCTAATAATCTATTAACTTCTGATTTAGTAGGGCGTAACCGATCATTATCACTAATAATATTAGCATTAGGATTTAGTTGTTTTATTAGCTCCTTAGCCATCTCTCCAACGGATATTTCCACTCCAGTAGCAATATTAATTTCTTCTCCTATTGTTTGATCCGATTTCGCAATTTCTACAAAAGCATTAGTTGTATCTTTAACATAATTAAAATCACGAGTCGGCTCAAGACTTCCTAATTTAATCTCTGTTGCACCTGCTAACAATTGAGTAATAATCGTAGGAATAACAGCACGCGCTGACTGTCTTGGTCCATAAGTGTTAAAAGGCCTAACGATGACAACGGGTAAATTAAAAGAGCGATAAAATGATTCGGCTAATCTATCAGCACCAATTTTAGTCGCACTATAAGGAGATTGTCCTTGAAATGGATGTTTTTCGTCAATCGGCACATAGTTGGCTGTACCATAAACCTCAGAAGTAGAGGTAATTAAAACTTTTTCAACTCCTAATTTTTTAGCTGCTTGTAAAACATTTAATGTTCCCTTAATATTAGTATCCACATAGGAATCAGGAGAGTGATAAGAAAAAGGAATAGCAATTAAAGCAGCTAAATGAAAGACCACATCACATCCTTTCATAGCTATTTCTACACCATTGGGATCACGAATATCTCCAGCAAATATTTCAATATTATTCAGTTTTTCTTCTGATAAAGAATCAAGCCATCCCCAAGAGTTAAAAGAGTTATAATATACAAATGCTTTAATTTTACAACCCTCTTCCAATAACCTTTCGACTAAATGGCTACCGATAAAACCATCTGAACCCGTAACTAAAACTTGTTTGTTTTTAATTTCCATGAATTTAATGCACCCAATTATTATTTGTGAACAATTAATTATAAGTTATTACTCTTAACTAAGGAAAGAAAAATATTGATATATTCCTTATTCATTTTAGTAATATCTAATTTTTCTTCTGCATAAGTTCTAGCGTTGTTTTTTAGTTGACTTTGAAGATTTTCATCTGAATATATCTTGATAATTGTATGAACAAAATTATCTGTATTATTCGGATCACAAAGAAAACCATTATAACTATCTGTAATTATATCAGGAATACCTCCAATCCTAGAAGCAATAACAGGGACACCTAAAGATAATCCCTCCAGAAGAATAATTGGTATGCCTTCAATGCTTGAGGGAATAATTAATAAATCAGTTGCTTTTAGGAAAGGTTTATTGTCATCAACAAAACCGGGAACATAAATTTTGTCCTGTAATCCTAATGTAGCTATTTTAAATTTAACTGAGTCGTACTCAGGACCATTCCCTAACATCAAAAAATAAATATCCTTATGGTCTCGTAATTTATCCACTATCTCAACAAATTTGAGAGGGCATTTCTCCTCTGAAAACCTTCCCATGTATGAGATAATAAATTTACGGTTGGGAATAATATCTCTAATTAGTGTCTGATTGATATTAATGGAATTGAATTCTTTCTGAGTATCCACTCCGTGAACGATAACACGAGTTTTTGACTTTGATTCTTGATATTTTTGTAGTAAGATATCCTCAATAACTTGACTTGCCAAAATATTCATATCAATCAATTCAGCATACTTTCTGTTGTTTGTTATGTGACCATATTCATTAAAAAGCTGATCTACTATTTTGATATTAGGAAAATCTTTTTTGATACCTGGTAAAAGATCGTAAAAATAAGCTGAACCAACAATAAATAGGATGTCAATTTGACGAGATTCAAGATAGTAGTAAACAAAATCTTTCCACTTTTCTTGAGATTCTAAAAAGTTGTATAGATGGTATATCTCTTGGGTAATTTCCTGGTATCTAGGTGTATTATCACCAAACTTATTAGGATCAGTTTTGATAGTTGTCATTACTGATATATCAAAATTATTTTCACTGAGATATTTAGCAATCTGAAGTAATATAGTATCTGCTCCTCCTGTGATCACAAAAGGTAAAGCAAAGAGAATTTTAATTTTGTTTTTTTCTTTTGTTTGTGCTAAGTATGATTGAGTTAAGTTGATACTACCATTAATAACTTGACAGGATGTCTGATTGTTATTCCAAGAACGTTTATAAGCTTGATGAGTGAGATATCTTTGATTAAAAGATGCAATAGCTTTTGCTTGATTTTTAATGCTAAGACTTTCAGGATGCTTACTTAAGCTGATATGCTTACCATGAATACGATATAGCATTAGATGTTCAGAAATATTAATAACCCTTGCGCCTAAAGCCATCATTCTTACCCATAAATCCCAATCCTCTGAAATATAATCTTTACCTATACCACAATCATGATAACCATTAGCCTTTTCCCACATCTGCTGAGAAAATACAGCCACAGTGGAAACTTGATTCCCTTTAACAATTTCCTCTAATGTAGGATGGGCTAGAATATTCCAAGTTTCTATTGAATTACCAAAACATTGTACTGATGTGGATACAATATCATAAGCGTAAGCTTCTAATAAAAAGAGAGCTTTTTCTAAATAAGTTGGTTTTATTTTATCATCAGCATCGAGACAACAAATATACTTTCCTTGCGCTTTTTCTATACCAAAGTTTCTATTATCTCCTACTAAATGACGACCTTCCCTGTAATAAATAGTTGTTTTGGGCTTGTGTAAAGATTTTAGGGTTGTAACTGTCGAATTATCTGTTGAACCACCATCTACCACGATAATTTCAAAATCCTGAAATGTTTGATTCAGAACAGAGTTTATTGCTTCTTCAACATATTGACCGTAGTTAAAACAGGGAATAATTACACTTACTAATGGTTTTTCAGAATCCCAAATTTCCTGCCTAATTGATTTAAGGATTGGATTAGGATTCTGAAATTTAACTATAATTTTTTTTATTAAAGTTTTAATTAGACCTTTTAAAGTAAGTGATGCACTATTATCGTTTATACCTATGTCTTGTCTAAATTGAAACCACTTTGCTCTGATTTTCCAGAATTTACTACTTTGAATAGCTGATAATTCATTGATAAGTAGTAACTTTTCATTTTGCAGTATGTCATTATTTTGAACAAAATATTTTTTTGCTTCCAAATAACTTATATTATCTTGATATAATTTAATATATTGCTGAGTTAAATATTGAATATTATGTTCAGACAAAGTTAATTTGTCTTTTTCATACTGAGTTAATAAATTTAGCAGTTTATGGGCAATAGCTAGATCATCTAAGTAGCGGATTGAAAAAATCAAAGCATGAGTAATTTGCTCTGCTGAAATATTATTCCTAGTTAATTTTTCGATTTTATCTTGAAAAATAGCATGAAAAATATTCAGGATGGAATTAGAGTTAGATTGATGACTAGCTACTCCTACATAAGTTGCTCCAAAATTTTGTATAGCTACCACTTTCCCTGAATAACTATCAGAAAAATATTCACTGAGAACATTCTGAATACTCTTTTCTGTAAAATAATAAATATGTTCTAAAGATGAGTTATACCAGTATTGATCTCTTGTTGTGAAAGTTAAACAAGGAACTTCAAAAAAGAACCAACCATCTTCATTTAATAAAGACTTTATTTTAGTTAATGTTTCTAACAATTGTGGAATATGTTCTAAAACTGCCCAAGCCGTTATGATATTATATTTTTGTTCTTGAGGCTGTGCAAAGGTGATAAAATCCTCACTAGATACTTCATAGCCTTTCCCTTGACAAATTTGGGCATAATCTTGATTTAATTCAAGTCCTGCTAAGGGAAATAATCCATGACTTTTCGCTAAATCTAAAAATAAACCGTTACTACATCCTAAATCAAATAAACTACCTTTTTTTTCTATTATCGCTACAAGTGCAATAGACCATAAAAAGTAGTCATACTTGATTTCTTTATAGTTAGTATAACCAATGACAGGATTTTCAATCCCTCGTTTTTCATAATAATCTAAACTATAAAGTTCTTGTAGATTTTCTGGATATTTTTCCACAAAACCTAAACCACAATTTTGGCAAAGTAAAACCCAAATATTATCTGCTCGTTTTTCGTGTTTTTTTAAATTCTTAGATTGACAAAAGGGACACTCGTTTAACTCAATATATTTATTATTACCCATAATAATAGATAGACCTACATTTCAATATTTAAAAATACAGTAATTTAAGTTGCTTCTGAAAATTTAACTAGAAATTATTGGAGGGTTGTTTACACCTTCAAGATAGCATCTTACAACTTCATCAGATTCTCCAGACAATTTTATATTACCCTTACTTAACCAAATTGCTTTATCGCAAGACTGTTGAATAAACTCCATTGAATGAGATACAACCAAAATAGTGACGTTATTATCCCAAAACTGATCCATCCTTTGTTTACACTTATTCTTAAAACTCTCATCTCCCACAGATAACACCTCATCTAAAATCAAAATATCCGGCTGGACATCTGTGGCAATAGAAAAACCCAAACGAGCCACCATACCCGAAGATAAACCCTTAACTGGAACTAAAGCATAATCCTCCAATTCGGCAAACTCCAAAATAGAATGCGCTCTTGCTTTCATCTCAGCCCTAGAAAAACCCAACAATACACCATAAAGTAGGATATTGTCAATCACGGAAATGTCAGCATCAAAACCTGCTCCTAGTTCAATTAAAGGCGCAACTTGACCTCGAACCCTGACAGTACCAGATGTAGGCTGAAGAATGCCAGAAATTATCTTTAACAGAGTGGATTTACCAGAACCGTTCGCCCCAATTATACCTATTTTTTCGCCTTTTTCAACCACTAAGTCAATATTATCTAAAACTAATTTTTTGGCAGGTTGACGATATTTGCCCTCTACCACAGATAGGAGCGTTTTTTTTAAGTCATAGGAAAATTCCTCTTGAGTCCTTCTCCACAGTGAAATATTATCCAGACGTATTACTTCCATTTAAAGCAAATCCATAAATTGATGCCGCCACAGATGAAAACAAGTCCATCCCAAGGCTAAAATAATGATGCCACTCAGTAAAGCCCCCCAAATCAAACCTAAATCGGGTGGAGAACCTGATAAGGTAATCTGACGCAGACTTTCAATAATTGGAGATAAAGGATTAATGCCTAAAAACTGTTTTACCTGCTTGGGAACAATAGCTGCTGGATAAAATATGGGACTACTAATCCAAATTACAAATACTACTAATTCATAAAAGTAAGGTAAATCTCTAAAAAATACGTACAAAGCACTGACTAAAAAACCGACTCCTGTAGAAACTAAAATCAGTGCGAGAAATGGAAATACCAAAGCTAGGACATTGACTAGACTTTTGGAGTTAATCAAAGTCATAATCGCTAGTAACGGAAATGCTCCCACTGAAAACTGAAATACATTCGCCGCAATCATTGATACCGGAAAAACACTGACTGGCAACTGGATTTTATTTAATAATGCACCATTGCCGACTACGCTGGTTAAAGCTTGGGATGTGCAAGCTGAGAAAAAATTGATGACCAACAGCCCCGTCAGTGCTGCCAGCATATAGTTCATGATGGAGTTACCATAATAAGATGCAAAGGTAGCACCAAAAATGGCAGTATATAGCCCTGTCATAATCAACGGGTTTAATAGTGACCAATAAACCCCCAGAAAAGAACCCCGGTAGCGGACTTTCAGAGTCCTTCCTACTAAGACGTGCAGGAGTTCACAATAACGCTGCACTTGTAACGAATTTAAATTATCTTTCAGGGAAAGTGTCATTTTTATAGCACCATTACACACCAGAAAAAACTCATTTGGGTATTCTATACTATATAAGTCCGATTGTTTACGATTAATTTTAAGATTAGTAAAATTTCATCTATCTTTAGGTATTACTTACAAACTATCAATACTTTCGCCATTTTTTGCTTTGTTGGGTTAAGCGACAGCGCAACTCAACAAATACATTGGGTTTCATGCTATTGCTTGGCAATGCTAACGTTCCACAACCCAACCTCCGAATCAAGGCTTTTTTCAATTTGGCGAAGGTATTGAACTATCAGGATCTATTCCCATAAAGTAATGAGTACATTTAATTATGAATAGTGATTTATCTGGCTTACGAGTTCGAGATATTGGCGAACAAGGTCTTTTAGAAAGATTACAACGCTTTTGTCCACCCGATATAATTGGTGATGATGCCGCAGTTTTAGAAACCTTACCAAATCAATCTTTGATAGTTACTACAGATATGCTCGTTGACGGTGTGCATTTTAGTGATGTTACCACCTCTCCAGAGGATGCTGGTTGGCGGGCTGCGGCGGCTAATTTATCCGATTTAGCAGCAATGGGGGCGACTCCCGTGGGCATAACTGTGGGATTAGGTTTACCGGGAGATGTAACTGTAAATTGGGTTGAGCGACTATATCAGGGCATGACAGAATGCTTGTCAAAGTATCATGTTCCCATAGTTGGTGGTGATATAGTGCGATCGCCCATTACCACTTTAGCAATTACCGCCTTTGGTCAAGCTAACCCAGATTTCATCATCCGTCGTGCCACCGCTCAAGTAGGAAATGCTATTGTCATCACAGGTATACATGGAGCCTCCCGTGCAGGCTTAGAATTACTCTTACATCCCGAAATAGCTCAAAACCTCAAAACTGAAGCCAAGGCAGCCTTAATCACCGCCCACCAGCGCCCCAAACCCCGTTTAGATGTAATCTCTATCCTCAAAAAAATTCTCATATCCCCCTGCTCCCTGCCCCCTGCCCCCTGCCCCCTGCCTATGTCCGGTATGGATAGCAGCGACGGTTTAGCAGACGCAATATTACAAATTTGCCGAGCCAGTAACGTCGGTGCGGTTATAGAATCTAGTAAAATACCCTTACCATCAGCCTTTGAAGGGTGGCTCACACCAGAAAAATCATTAAAATACGCCCTCTATGGTGGCGAAGATTTTGAATTAGTCCTGTGTTTACCACCAGAACCTGCATTAGCATTAGTGCAAAAATTAGGCACAGGTGCAGCCATAATTGGCACAATTACCCCAGGCTCAAAAGTGATTTTACACCACGAAAAAGCAGAAATCCCCGACCAAGTTCTCAGCCTCAGCCAGGGATTCCAACATTTTGGTCAGTAGGGGCGAAGCATTTGGAAGATAAA
>NZ_VIKY01000104.1:0-1511 GCF_009711925.1 Dolichospermum sp. UHCC 0352
AATTATCAGCAATTAACGCTGTTTGACCAAGGTTAAACTACGTTATTTGTGTATCTCGAGGATCTCAATTACTTACTTAGGACTAACTTTATCAATCACCTTGATTTTACCATCATCGCCCACAGTCCAGACATCATAAGTACCAATGACATCGCCATTAGCGTCAACATCTACATCACCGCTTGCGCCTTGATAATTAATCTGTTTTCCTGCTTTAAGTAGCTTCAATCCTTCACAGACATCACTAACTGGTGTACCCTTACCAGCAGAGACTTCCCGAATTTTACCAGCAATAGCAACCCCGGTATTTTCCTTCGCAGCTTGAGCGGCTAATACCAACAAAGCCGCAGCGTCCCAAGATTGAGGTGCGTATTCTCCAGGAGAACCGCCTTTTTTCTCTTTCCAAAGTTTATTAAAGTTTTCCAAACCTGGACCACTAGAACCAGGAACTGTCCCAATTGCCCCGGATAAAATATACTTACCATCACTAGCTTTGCCTACTTGATCAGGGAAAGTAGGGGATTTTACGCCGTCTGTCAGTAAAATTTGTACGCCTTTGGTGACACCTTGCTGATAAGCCGCTTTGAGGAATAAACTCCCAGTTTCCGCATATAACACCCCTAAAACTGCATCTGGTTTGCCAGCAAAAGCCGCAGTTGCTTCTGTATCAAAAGTTTGAGCTTTGGGATCATAGCGAATAGGTTTATCTTTATTAATTACTGTTCCCCCTAATTTTTCAAAAGTTTCCACAAATGCTTTTTCAAAACCTACACCATAGTCATTGTTAATAACTACTGTGGAAACTCGTTTAAAACCTTTTTTCCGAGCAAGTTGGGCTAAAGCCAATGCTTGGTAGGTATCTGGGGGAGCAGTCCGCGCCCAAAAGCCCTTAAAGTCGCCTTTTTTAGCTTTGTCGGTAAATACAGGACTGGTGCTACCAGGAGAAATCAGCATGACTTTATTGGGTACAGCCACAGAAACCGCCGCAGTGGAAACGCTACTGGCAAAAGAACCGACTACACCACCGACTTTATCTAAAGTTGCTAATTTGGTCATTCCCGCAGCACCGGCTTTAGGGTCTGTTTGGTCGTCTACTTGTACTAAACTGACTTTTTCACCATTCACACCCCCACAAGCGTTAACTGTGTCTACCAGTAAGGGAACTGAACCAACCATTTGTTGTCCAATAGAAGCCAAGTCACCAGTTGTTGGTAATAAACTCCCAATTTTCAGTCCTTTAGTATCACTGGTTGTAGTGGTAGCTGTTGGGGAGGTGGTACTATTTCCGGTAGATGATGAAGGATTAGGATTTTCACAAGCGGCTAGGAAGAAACCACTGGCTAGGGTAGCTAGACTCAAGGCTAGGGAAATACGAATTTTTGCCATAGTTAATCACACAGATATTTAGAAAACTTGATGTAGATATATTTACATCAAGCCTTTAAATCGCAGATTATAACATCCTCACACTATCATTGGTTTTAAATTATAAGGAAGAACGCCGAAAACCC
>NZ_VIKY01000104.1:1535-1887 GCF_009711925.1 Dolichospermum sp. UHCC 0352
AAGGTAAAATAATTGGATGTGACCGAGGTTATACAGAAGTTTATGCTACATCATCTAACGATGGTGCTAGATTTTTAGGCAATAATTTTGGTAAAATCCAAACAGAAGAAACTGATTATAGAACAGCGAAACAAGTTAAACGCAGCAAAATCAGGTCAGTTTTTCATAAATCTATCGCTAAAGGAAACAGTGCCAAAGCTGATAGAATTAAAAGAATGCAGAATTTAGAATTTAGAATTTAGAATTACGTTTTGCAACGGGGATTTTACCCCGACGCAAAACCCGCTGCTTGTAGAAGCAGGGGACTTTAACCCCCAAAGGTAAATTAAACGGAATAACCTTGGTAAAATCA
>NZ_VIKY01000105.1:0-23459 GCF_009711925.1 Dolichospermum sp. UHCC 0352
GGGGATTTAGGGGGATCTGAAAATATTTGATACACCATGAGGGACTTTTCAAACATCCTCTAAGGCCGCCATTGATTTTGAACCAGGTTTTCCATAAAAAGAACCGAATAACCGCATATTTTAGAAAATTAAATATTACAGCGGTTTCCGCTCTTATGAGGTACAAAGTTGAATCATGAAACTCTTGTAGTGCGGGCATCTTGCCCGCTGGATATGTACCTCATAACACCGGAAAGTGCTGTATCTTTAATTAATATTTTCGCTCTTTTGGTGCAAACATTGTGATTGTCACGGGACGATATTGAATGTCAATTCCTGTGGGTGAATAATAAGCCATTGTGTGTTGTAAGAACTTATTATCGTCCCTTTCGGAAAAGTCTTCTCTAAAGTGTGCGCCGCGACTTTCTTTGCGGTTGAGGGCGGAAGTTAAAATGGTTTGTCCGACTACCATTAAACTTTGCAATTCTAAGGCTTCAACTAATTCTGTATTCCAGCTTTTTCCTTTGTCATCTAAATATATTTGTGAATATTTTTGTTGTAGTTGGGCGATTTTTTCCAATCCCTGACGCATGACTTCGTCGGTGCGGAAAACGCCACAATTTTCAGTCATATTATCTTGAAAAGCTTGACGGATTTGATTAATTCTGTACTGTCCTGGTTGGTCTATTAAGAGTTGTATTTGTTCTTTGGCTTCGTTGATGTAGCGTGTTTCATCTATGGATGGTAATTGCCGATTTTGGACATAATTAGCGATCGCTGCTCCAGTCCTTTTACCATAAACTACACATTCTAATAAGGAGTTACTACCGAGACGATTAGCCCCGTGAACCGACACGCAAGCAGTTTCCCCAGCCGCAAAAAAGCCTTCGACAAAACTATCATTATTACTTCTAACTTGTCCGTCAGTGTTGACAGGAATACCACCCATACAATAATGATTGGTAGGACGCACAGGCATAGGTTGAGTGACAGCATCTACACCAAGCAAACGATGGGCTTCTTCCCAGCAAAAGGGAACACGACTCATGATTTTTTCCTTACCTAAATGGCGTAAATCCAGATAGACAAAGGGACCACCCGCGCTACCATCAGTATTTACACCACGACCGGCCCGGATTTCATAGGTAATTGCCCGTGAGGTAATATCACGAGGGGCTAATTCCATGCGACTGGGGGCATAATTAGCCATAAAGCGATCGCCATCGGCATTAATTAAATATGCCCCTTCACCGCGCACAGCCTCGGAAATCAGCACACCCACAGGATACAAACCGGTAGGATGAAACTGGACAAATTCCATATCTGCCAAAGGCAAACCAGCCAAAGCGGTCATCGCCAAACCGTCACCAGTGGAAGCATAATCATTGGAAGTCGTGTTATAAACGCGACCATAGCCCCCGGTGGCAAACATCACAGCCTTTGCTCGTAATACCTCAATATGTCCATCCAAGAGGTGAAACATCACCACACCCTTAGCCTGACCATCCTCCAAAATCAGGCGCATTACATACCATTCTTCGTAAATTTGCACACCATAACGGCGCAAATTATTCACCAACTCATGTAAAATTGCATGACCGGTTTTATCAGCCGCATAACAAGTGCGGTTGTGAGAATGACCACCAAAAGCCCGTTGAGCAATGCGACCATCAGGTAAACGAGAAAATAACACCCCCAGATGTTCTAAATCAATCACCACATCTGGGGCTTCTTGGGTCAAAATTGCGACTGCATCTTGATCTGCTAAATAATCAGAACCCTTAACAGTATCAAAAGCGTGTGCTTCCCAAGAATCGGTATCATCCACATTTTTTAAAGATGCCGCCATTCCACCTTGAGCAGCCACAGAATGAGAGCGAATCGGGTGAGTTTTGGCAACTACCGCTACCTTTAAACTAGGGTCAGTCCTGGCGATTTCCAGCGCAGCCCGACATCCAGCTAAACCGCCACCAACAATAATTACATCATGTTCGAGCATTATTAACCACCAATTATAAAAAAATTCCCCGTCTACAAGACAGGGTAATAGAGAAATTGATAAAATTCCTTTTAGCTAGTTGCTTGGACTGGGTTTTGTTGGGGAATATTATTTGAGATTGATTCTGTCTTTGTTTTTGGCTCTACAGCATTGAGTTCAATATTATTTAATAAAGTCGTCACAAAGGCAAAAAGTAAAAAAGGTAGAGATAAGAGAACAACAAGACCTACTGTAGCTAAAGCGTATACTGGTCGTTTTGCACCCATCAGAGCTAAAGCTGAAGCCAAGCTAATGGTAATCGTAATTAACCAAATAATAATTTGACCGTAAATATCACCAAAAGTTAAGGTACAGACAAAGCGATAGTTTTGAATATTATTTGTGTTCATTTTAAAACTGGCCTCAATTTTGTCCTCTAGCTTCTACCTTAAATCTATGTTTGCCTCCAGAACAATTTCTCAATATTTTTCCAAGGTTTGTAATATTACTTTACAAAAAACTAATTTTTCAGTCACATCTTCTGCAAAATTGTCAATCTACATATTTGATCATATTTGCAGGATAATTGATTTACGCCTCTAAATACCTGTGTTTTTATCTTATTAAAGATGCAGAGTAGTACACAACAGCGTAAATCAACCACCCATCCTCTCAATCAGCAATCTACAAAATAGCAAAAAAGCTAGATTAATTAGCTGCTTGACTAAGACATACTTTCATCATTCCTCAGCAAAAGCGAACAGCAATTAACATTATCTAAACAGACTTTACCCCATTGTAAAGCCCAACGCACCAAAGCCACACGGTTATCAGTTTTTGTCTTGGTGAGAATATTACTGATGTGGTTATCAACTGTCCGTTTACTAATTTCCAGTTTGACCGCAATTTCTTGGTTAGTTAAGCCTGTGGCCACTAAGTCGATGATTTGCAGTTCTCTGTCTGACAGACTAACACGGGTCCCAGGCTCACTAGTAGCCATGACTTACTATTTCTCCCTTAGTATATGTACTCAAATCTTATTCCTCATTCTAGAAGATTCTTTCCGAGGTAGATAGTTTTAAATGTTACTAATAATACTAATATCAAGATTTTCTTTTAATTTTAGGTTTGTAGTCACAGATGCTACAGATCAAAGGTATTTACTTTAACTTTACACGTAATTTATCTGCGTTTATCTGCGTTTATCTGCGTTAAATAATTCTGGAAACCTGATGATCTGGAGCTTCATTTTCAATTAGTGTCAAACTAAATTTAGATCATGCCCCATCGAAAATCAAAAATGCAATGAGTAATCCCTCTATTTTATGTCTTGGTGAAGTCTTGTTTGATTGTTTAGCTGATCAATTGGGACTTGAGTTAGATGCAGTGAAATCATGGACTCCCTACCCCGGAGGAGCGCCTGCTAATGTGGCTTGTGCTTTGGTGAAGTTGGGGACATCAGCCGGATTTATTGGTGCTGTGGGTGAGGATGAAGCAGGGAATACACTGGTAAAATTATTAGAAGATGTTGGTGTAGATACAATGGGTGTACAACGTCATTCTACAGCACCAACTAGACAAGTATACGTGGTTAGGGATTTGGGGGGCGATCGCACTTTTGCAGGTTTTGGTAAATATGATACTTCCGAATTTGCTGATACCCGTCTAGAATCTGCAAAATTGCCACCTGCGCTTTTTAATGAAGCTGATTTTTTGGTAGTGGGAACTTTAGAACTAGCCTATCCTGACAGTGAAAAAGCTGTTTTGCGGGCTTTAGACTTAGCAGAACAATATGACCTAAAAATTATTCTCGATGTCAATTGGCGACCAGTATTTTGGCAAGATGAAAATACAGCTAAGAGCAAAATTCTGGCATTATTAAAGCGATTTGATTTTCTCAAACTAACCAAAGAGGAAGCACATTGGCTATTTGATACTACTGATCCAGGAGCAATTACTTATAGACTCAATTCCTTGGAAGGGGTTTTGGTCACAGATGGTGAAAATGGTTGTGCCTATTGTTTAGGGGAAAATGAAGGTAAAATCCCGGCGTTTTCCATGTCTGTAGTGGATACCACTGGTGCAGGAGATAGTTTCTTGGCTGGGTTTATTCATCAATTACAACAAGTTGGGATTCACAGCCTTAAAGACGGAGATACAGCAAACAGGATTGTCACCTATGCCAGTGCTGTGGGAGCATTAACTACTATTAAACCAGGTGCGATCGCATCCCAACCCACTGCGGCGGAAGTTGAGGCTTTTCTTGCTTCCCATAGACTTTAAATAGTAGCACATTCAACGGGAATATCAGCTAAAATTGCTTGATATTCCCGGTTGGAAACCGGACGAGAATCATCATCCCATCAACTAAAAAAGTTATAACAATCTAGATTATAAATTATTGCAAAGTTATCTCAAAAAACATTGTGTTTAATATAGATATATGAAGAATATGAGCAGTTAGATAATAATAGTATTAAGGTGCAGATATGACCAATTAAAAGACTTAAAAAAGGGGCTATAGTATTATGACTATCTCCAAAATGTTTATTGATATGGCTCAGTTTATTTCTGAAGCCTTCATGCGGATTTTCACCCCTGCTAATGATGCCTATCCTGTGACTGGGGTACAGCCTTTTACAGGTAGTATATATAAAAAAGGTAAAGCAGTTTGGTAAGTATTGACTTGAGAAAAGTCATACCATTTCTTTGGGTGGCATTCCCAAGATTTTAACAAGGAACTGGCAAATAACGAGTTCTAGATTTGGTGAATAAAAAGATCCCCGACTTCTTGAAGAAGTCGGGGATCTGAATCCTATGAGGTGCTTTTAACCGCCTATTTCTTGCAGCATTGTTTGTATTCTGGCAGCGCCTTCTGGATCATTTCCCCGCTGATATAAATCTAATGCTTTCCTGAGAACTTTATTTGCTTGTGGAGTTTGCCGTTTTTGTTTGAACATAGAACCAATTAACTCATAGGTGCGGGGATTATTTTTATCTAAATTAACTGCTTGTTCATAAGCCCACAGGGCTGATTGATAATCACCTAAGCTAGTTTGAGCAACTCCTAATCCTAAATAGGCGTTGACATTATTGCGATTTAACTGGATAGCCCGACGGTAAGCTTCTTTTGCACCTTTGTTATCTCTCGTACTGCTTTTAAGATAACCCACAGCATAGTAAAAATCACTATTATTAGGATTAATGGCAATAGCTCGACGATAAGCATCTAAGGCTGAGGTAAAATTGCCTTGTTGAGTATATAAGTAGCCAATACCAGCATGAATTCTCTCATTTTTGGGATCTAATTTTGCTGCTTGTTGATAAACAGCGATCGCTCCATTATAATCTTTAGAATCTACCAGCCTTTTCCCCTCATCTATCAAGTTTTTTAACTCTGGATTATTCGCCTGTGTCACTAAGACATCAGCTTTCGCTACTACAGGTGTACTAATAAATAAACATCCTAATAATAAAGTAGTTAACAGAAGTGATGTTTTTTTGTACATAGTAAATTTTCCTAAATTCTCTTAAACCGTTTTTATTCCTACATTAAAACAAAAATATTAATCTTTGTAATCTGTATTTATTCACATTTATACAATATTAATAATTTCTTGAATCACTTGATACCTTCGGAATTATAGCAATAAATTAATCTTTTCGCCAATCGGTACTGATAAATTACACAAAATTACAGGTATAATGAAGTATGAACGGATATTTCTCCCTAAATTTGGCCATAATTACCTATTTTACCTAAATTTATGCTTTTAACTACTACTGATGTTATTCAAGGTGCTGTAATTCAATCATACTTAGGTATTGTTACAGCCGAAGTTGTCTATGGTAGCAACTTCCTGCGGGATTTTTTAGCGAGTATTCGAGATATTGTCGGTGGCCGCACTGGCAGCTATGAGCGTCTCTTTGAAGAGGGACAACGGAAAGCAATGGAAGAATTAGAACAAAGAGCGCAACGTTTAGGCGCAGATGCGGTTGTCGGTATTGCCGTTGATACAGGCACAATTAATGTTGATCAATCTGGTGTTTTATTAGTCATTACAGCCACAGGAACAGCCGTAAAAATTCGTTAATATTTTCCTGATTTTGTAATTTTCAAACAATCACTCATTCAGCCAATTTATAACTAAAGAAATAGCAAATAACTCTTGCTATTGATAGAGATTGAGAATTATAATTAGCGATTTAATTTTAAACATGGGGATAAAAAAGACGTAAGCAGAAAAGAATTCAAAACCGGGGATTTTTTTCTGTAAAGATATCCAATCTGTAAGTAACTTTGCTGTAATAGCAAGAGAGAAAAATAGCTATGGCATACATAAATCGGGTAGGCGAGGAAATTAATTCTTCCGAGTCTTTGTTAGCTGGTAGAGTAACTGAATATCGGGACAGAGTGCGCTGGGGTCCAATAGTTTCCGGTGTGTTAGTGGCTTTAGCAACTCAATTAGTCTTGAGTTCATTTTTTAGCGCCCTTGGTGCGGGGAGAATTGCTGATTCTTTAAACCCAAGAACAATTGCCCCTACTATTATTAGTAATGTCGGAATTTGGTCAACAATTGCTTTATTACTATCTCTATTTATCGGTGCTTGGATAACGACTCGTGCTTGTGGACCAATGCACAGAGATACAGCCATACTCAACGGGGCAATTCTCTGGGCAACAACTCTAGCACTTAGCTCTTTTCTCTTAGCAAATGGAGTCTGGGGGGCTTTTGGTGTAGTGGCTTATAATACAGCACAAGTTATTAATCAACTACAGCAACAAGGAAATGTTATAGCACCAAATGTACCGATCTTAACTGCTGAACAAACTCGTGATGTTGCTGCTGCAACTTCGAGAACTTTGTGGTTTTATGTTTTTGGTTCTTTATTAGGTTTACTTACTTCTTTATTGGGAGCAGTTGCAGGGGCGCGAACTCCTCGAATTAATAATTACAATTCTTGATTTAAAAATCACAATTTCGGTAAAATTTGTGTAAATTCCCCTTGATTGAGAGTTGCAAAATACATTTCAATTTCAATATCAGAATAGCGACTGCGAATTGATGAATACGCTTGATTTAAATAATCTGTATGTACTTGCAACTCTCGTTCTGGATCTTTACTTAAATTAGGATCAATCATCATTGCATAAGCCCCACAATCTTGATGATCAATAATAATAACTTTGTTGATATGATGGAGTTTGTAGGAGATATCTAACTGATCCCAAAATGCTTCAGCATCAGATGGGTGGGGGAATCCTGTTAAAGCTAATGAAGCACCTGCTAAAGCTGTTAAATCATACTTATCAGTTAAATTTTTATTCCTTAAAAAAGACTGTTCTGCTGTTAAAAACCGAAAGTCAATACAACTGAGAACTAACGCTTTTGTTTGATGAACTTCGGCCTTAGCTGATTGCGCTGATTGCAGGACAGTAAAGGCTATTACTCCCGGAAGGAAAGATCTCAGAAAATGACGACGACTAGAACAACAAAGACACTGATTGATATTTTTATTCATATTTGATTAGTCATTTAATTCCAGCAATTCTTTTGATTTTAAATCAGTTGCGCCCGGTTGCAAACATCCGACAATCTGGGGAGAAATAGAACAAATAGCATCTGTGGTTGTTTCAAAACAATTTGATAAACCAATAGTTTCTAATAATCCTGAACGTTCTAGCAGTTGTTTAACTTCCGGTTGTAAACCTGTGAGAATTAAACGGCAATTATGGCGTTCTAAGTCGTGGTAAATATCCTCTAACGCTACTAACCCAGTGGTATCCATATTTGGCACAAACCGCAACCGCAGAATTAAGTATTTTACCTCTGGTTCATCTCGAATAAAGGTAGCAAATCTCTCCGCAGCCCCAAAAAATACCGGACCATCTACTCGATAAACAGCAATTTCTTTCCCTAATTCTAGCGAAGTTCCGGGGGGGAATACTTCGGTTTCGGGAATCTTGACTAAACTCAAATCACTCATGCGTTTGATGAACAAAGCGCCGGCAGCAATTAATCCTACCTCGACAGCGAGAACTAAGTCAAACAAGATTGTTACCAACCAAGTCAGAATCATCACCGCAAAGTCAGAATAGGTAGCCCGCATTAATAAACCAATGGCTTCCCATTCAATCATTCGCACACTAACTACCATCAGGATTCCCGCTAATGCCGCTAGGGGAATCTGTGCCGCTAGGGGTGCTAAAGTTAGCACAATCATGGCTAATGCAGCGCCGTGAATTACTCCAGATAGTCGGGTTTTTCCACCAGAACGAACATTAACAGCAGTTCGCGCAATTGCCCCCGTGGCAGGAATACCAGCAAAAAATGGGACAATGATATTTGCTAACCCTTGACCAATTAATTCGCGATCGCTATTATGTTTCTCACTGACCGTCATCCCATCAGCCACCACCGCTGATAATAAAGATTCAATACTTCCCAATGCGGCTAAAGCCAAAGCTGGATTAATTAGTTCTCGAATGACACTAAAATCATTCCAATGGGGAATCCCTTGGGGCATGGGTAAAGATTGGGGAATTGCCCCAATTGTGGGAATATTCAGATGGAAATAAGTAGCTATTCCCGTCGCTAACACCAACCCCACTAAAGAACCGGGTATAGTATTATTAATCTTCGGCCACAAAACTGTAGTGACAATTACCACAATTGCCAGTCCCACTGCTGCCCAATTTAAAGCTTCTACATGAGTTAAACTTTGCCAAACTCCCGGCAAAAAATGTTCACTTCGGGGTAGTTTTAAACCAAAGAAATTATTTAATTGACCACAAAAAATAATAACAGCAATCCCATTAGTAAAACCTGCTGTCACTGGGTAGGGAATAAACTTCACTAGCTGTCCGAGTTTGGCCACACCCAAAGCAATTTGGATCATACCAGCCATTACTCCAGCAATCCAAACTTTCTCAATCCCGTATTTAGCAACAATTCCCACCAAAACCACGGCCATTGCCCCCGTTGGTCCGGTAATCTGGACTGGAGAACCGCCAAAAATGGCCGCCACAATTCCCGCAACAATAGCAGTATAGAGTCCCGCTTTTGGTTCGACTCCACTGGCTACAGCAAAAGCTAAAGCCAAAGGTAATGCTACTACTGCTGCTGTTAATCCTCCCGTCAAATCGCCACGGAAACTACTCAACCAACGACCTAAACGGGAAAGTTTTGATTCTTGCAGGGTATCAGAGATTGCCATATTATTATTTTCAACTCTTATACAGAATTAGTTGATACACGCAGTAATAGTTATTTACTTGTTAGTAAGGTTTAATTTTGCTCTCTAAAACATCGCTGTCTACCAAACACGCGATTTCTTATGGTATTTATTACAAGATAGTTCTTCCTTATCGAAACCATCATAGCAAATTTTAAATCAATTGTCAACCCCCAATACTTTATATTGGCGTTGAACAGTGAAAAGATTACTGCAAGACACAACTTACCACTTCAAAAACGCTTCCTCAATCCCTTTCTCTCTTCTAATTTTGGCATCAATCTCAAACCAGGTAATAATTTGCTTTGTCGTCAATTCCTCAATAGAAACATCATATTCCTTGGCAATATGTTGTAAAATCCGCAAAGAAGAAATTGTCAATCTACTTAAAAACTTTTCAGGAGAAGATAACAAAGCCGCGTCAACTTGAGCGGATTCTTCTGAAGATAAAAATTGGGTTGATGATTGATTAGGTGAGATATCCATAAAAATTCAAAATTCTGTTTAATCGAGAAGTTGCCTTTTTACCATTAAATCATATTATTGTACCCCCTGAGCAATAAAAGCCGAGCAATAAGTATACTCAAAACGATTGGGACATGGAATGAAAGTAAAATCACGAAAACCCTAGATTGGTAGGGGTTTAGCAATGCTTAATGGTGTCAACTTAACGTAAAACCCATAACCCGACTAGGAATGAATTCCCAGTCTCATAGCAGAAGTCATCTGAAGATGACTAAAAGAACTAGAAAATTTTTGAACTTGTTTAGTTTACTTTAGTAAACTTTAGCTATTAGCCCTGATAGCGTAGCGTGGCGTAAGCCATAATTCATTTTAGGGTGGGTCTGTCAGCCAAACAAATAAGCCGTGTTGGGTATAACTCAACCTTAAAAAACATAATAAGTAGGTTAGCATTGAAAATCGTCGTTATGGCAAGGCAAGAGGCAAAAGGCAAGAGTGAAGAGGGTTTGGGGGATTTTACTTTTCTTTACATAGATTGGTTTTATTGTGTTCACCTACTTACCAAGATTTCCGACTTCTTAATTTAATCAGGAAATTTGTGTTTTTAACCAACTCCGAAAATTCTTAATCATTGACACCTCACCCACTTGTAAACTAGAAGCTAAAAACTGAGGAACTTCTGTATTTAAAGGTAAATTCGCAAAGGTTGGTGAACCATTGCAAGGAATATATTTATCCTCAGATAAACTATAAATTTGCATCACAGGTTCATCATAACGCCAAACTTCAGGAACACCTAAAGCTAAATAAATCGGTAATTTATCAATAGAAGAACTAGCATAATCAACTTCTATCACTAAATCAGGTGGGGGATCTTGAGTTAAATCTAAACTTGTTTTATTTCTCATGATTGGTTCATTTTGAATATAGAAACTAGAATCAGGTTCTACACCTCTAGCTAAATCTTCTCTTTTACAAGTTAATGAACCAGTGCTTTTGACATTGAGATTTAACTCTTCAACTAAAACAATAATTAGATTTTGTAACAAACGGTTATTATGTTCATGGGGCATTAATGGAGTCATAATTTCTAAGATTCCCTGATTATAAGTAAATCTGTTATAGCGATCATCACCTGTTTCTAATAAAATTCGTTCAAATGTCTGCCAAGAAATATGATGGAGAATGACGCTATTGGTGTGAGTGTCGCTGTGAGTAGGTGCTAGAGTTACCATAAAAATTCACCTCGCAGTTTTAATTATTCTATTATATCACTTTAGGGAATATGGAAAATTCTCCCTAAGAACTAATTTAAAAGTTCTATCAGTTCATCTTTAGTCAAATCTGCATCTCGAATTATTTTTACTAATAAACCTTTTCCGATAGTTTTACCACTATGAGAAGGAATAGAAACAACTCGATTATCTTCATGTTTCATTCTGACATGACTTCCCTTTTGTCTGACTATATAAAAACCTACTTTTTCTAATGCAGCAATCAGTTCTTCTCCTGTAATTGTTGGTAATTTAGTCATGATAATACTACTTTTTGCACACCAATAAATTCAGTTATTGATTCCTCTTCTAGTTCTTCTAAACACATTTCAATAACTTCTTTAATATTTTTCATAAGTTCATCAATAGTTTCCCCTTGACTATAACAGGCTTTAAGTTGAGGAACTTCACCAATATACATACCATCTTCATCTCTTTCAATTACTACATAAAATTCTTTGTTTTTCATGGTTTTATTTGTCATGGCGATAGTTTACTAATAAAGTTAGCAATATTCGACTTTTATTGTAACATAAACGAAAAATCCCCGACTTCCCAATTTAATCTTTGGTAAATCATGTTAATTTATCAAAGAAGTCTGGAATCTGGGTATTTCATCATTTTGGTTTTTTGCTTCTTTCCCAAGCTTTTGATGCTGGTAGTGGTGATGATGGCTTTTCTATAATTTCAATAATTGTACTAATCACTTGATGAAGTTTATCATCTTTGAGTTTTCCAATGTACCGAATTACGTTACTTTTATCAACCGTTGCAATAATATTAGGGCGAATATAACAAGGGCTTAAATTTAATTTACCTACTCTAAAATCTTCATCTTCTAATTTAATTTCATAATCTCGTCCTGGTTTACTGGTAATAGGACAAATTATAATATTATTATTGTCTGATTCTGCTATCACTAAAGCTGGTCGTTTTTTTGTGGTAGATGTATCAGAAAAAGGAAAAGGAACAGATATCACATCACCTTTAATTAAATGTTCTATAGATCCTTCCATGCTTCGTCTTCCTCTGGATTAAGCCAAACTTTATTTAATGATGATTCACTCATTTCTAAAAATTCTTTGACCAATATTTTATTATCATCTATATCAACAGCTTGTAAATTTTTAACTACGGCTAATGGTAATCCAGTTAGTTTGACGATAAAATCTAAATCAATACCTTCTCGTAACATATTTATAGCAACTTGGGTTAAACCTTGCAGTAAACCTTTTTCCCATGCTTCTTGTAATGTTTGCGCTGGAATTGATAGGTTGTTCATATTTTTTATATTTAATCAGGAAATTTGTGTTTTTAACCAACTCCGAAAATTCTTAATCATTGACACCTCACCCACTTGTAAACTAGAAGCTAAAAACTGAGGAACTTCTGTATTTAAAGGTAAATTCGCAAAGGTTGGTGAACCATTGCAAGGAATATATTTATCCTCAGATAAACTATAAATTTGCATCACAGGTTCATCATAACGCCAAACTTCAGGAACACCTAAAGCTAAATAAATCGGTAATTTATCAATAGAAGAACTAGCATAATCAACTTCTATCACTAAATCAGGTGGGGGATCTTGAGTTAAATCTAAACTTGTTTTATTTCTCATGATTGGTTCATTTTGAATATAGAAACTAGAATCAGGTTCTACACCTCTAGCTAAATCTTCTCTTTTACAAGTTAATGAACCAGTGCTTTTGACATTGAGATTTAACTCTTCAACTAAAACAATAATTAGATTTTGTAACAAACGGTTATTATGTTCATGGGGCATTAATGGAGTCATAATTTCTAAGATTCCCTGATTATAAGTAAATCTGTTATAGCGATCATCACCTGTTTCTAATAAAATTCGTTCAAATGTCTGCCAAGAAATATGATGGAGAATGACGCTATTGGTGTGAGTGTCGCTGTGAGTAGGTGCTAGAGTTACCATAGAAATTCACCTCGCAGTTTTAATTGTTCTATTATATCACTATCATCAATTTCAATTAGAGGAAATGATTGATAAAAAGGAGTTGATAACAAAAGTTGTCAATTTTTAACTTGATATTATTGTAATCCCTGAGCAATAAAAGCCGACCAATAACGGGGATGTGCAAAGGGAAATTCTCCTTTTGATTTTTGGATGTTATTAATTGTATTTAGTATTTTTAGAGATTTTTTATGTTGTAAATCGCACTCCAAATATTCTTCTGAATCTTGTGGATATTGTTTTTTCTGATTTCTAGCTTGTTGACGCTGGTTTTCTGCTGCTTGGGATATTTCTTCTAAGTCTGCTTTTCTTAACTCCCGTAATTTAATTTGTGCTTCTTTTAGTGCTGCTGGACAATTTTTACCTTCTTGTCTTTGTTGATAGTAAAAAATAGACAATAACGCAGTTGCTAAATCATCAACCATCCACAAAGAACTAATTATATTTGTCGCACCAGCACATAAAAAACCAGTAGAAAGTGTCAATAAATTATCAGTTATATTGGGTTGACCTAAATTAGTTTCACAACAAGAAAGAAACACATCTACAAGATTAGGGAAACGCCAACTAGGAGACATTAATTGACCTAAAGTAATACTATCACCACCGCCTAAGTTTAAATGAGATTCTAAAGGATTATATAAACAAGATACAGCATGGTGACAGCAGTGGAGAGTTTGCACATTTTCAGCTAATTTTCGGAAATTTTGAACCGTAGCTTGACTACTACCTATTAATCTTTTGTTTGCTGGAATATTATACATTTTAGCAATTTCTTCCTCTTCCCATCTGGAAAAAGGTAGAGGATCATTATCTACGGTATCTGCCACTGTACCATATTGGAAATATTGAACATCTAAATTTAGGCGTTTCTTTTTTTGGTTTTGATGACAAAAATCTAAAATTTGACAACTGGGAGTATAACGAATTAAAAATCTATCTACTAAATATTTTTTATTTTCTCCTGTAGGTAAAGCAGCAAAAGGTATTTGATGTAATAACAAATGAGGTTCTATAATTAATTCTTTTATGTTTTGAAGATATTGATGGATTATTTTTGATAATTGTAATCTCTCTGAAAGTTCATAAAGAAAATATTCCATGTTATATTCCCAGTCTTTAAACTTCTTTTCTACATATTCTTGATACGGTGATGACCAATGGTGTTTAATCCAGTTTTGTAATCTTTCTAATCCTTCACCTATACAGGTATGGAGATAAATTGAGTCTTGGGTAATGATAAAAATATGGGTATCAGAGTTGGTAGTGTAGAAACTGAGAATAGCGGTTTTGGGATGATCAATTAATTTCTGAATCTTTGATAATCTCAGAGGTTTAACTTGAATTTCACCTGCTAAAATGGGATCTTCTCCTCTGAGTTGTTCCCAAATTTTTTGTTTTGCAGTTTCTAATAATTCTATTTTTTTATCGTATACCTGCCAAATAGCGCGGGTTGTACGGCGGTTATTTTCTGATTTATAATTTTGGCGTTCTATGTGAATTTTTTGTTTTAATTCTTCGTATTTTTGTAATAATTCTTGGACTTTTGGAGGTATATTTTCACCTTGGGAGAGGTTGAAACTTGCCATTAAGTCTACTAGACGTTGAGAACGGGAGCGTTGACAATATTCAAAGGCTTTATCTATTTGGTTTGTATTGATGTAGGCTTGTACTATGTTTTGATAAATTTCAATATATTTTTCTAAAAATTCTTCCCTATTCTGTTCAGAGTTTGACCAAGTTCTAATTTTTTCAACTGCTTCAATCGCATATTTGTAAGCCTCAATAGCCGTTTCCCAAAATTGATATTGAAAAGCTAAATATCCAAGTTTATCAGCTACATCTTTTAATTTACTAGGTAATCCTTGAGATTTAAAAATATCGAAAGATATTTTATAACAGTTGATTGCAGCATCAATTTTTCCTAAAATTTCATAAGTAATGGCTAGATTATACTGAACTTGAGCATATTCAATAGGAAGATTTTTAGGATTATATACTTTTAATGCTTCTTGATAAGCTGTTAATGCTAAATTGTAATTTTCTGGATTTTTTTCTCCCTTAATTCTGTTTCTTTCATCATATATAATACCTAAATTCATTTGACATTTTGCCCATTCTTCAAAACATTGGTTTTGTTTAAATATATCTAAAACATCATTATTATAAGCTGCAATTGCTAATTCTAAGTATTCTGTTTTTTCAGTGATATTCTGAGTTAATATTTCAGAATAAGCTCTGCCTAGAATAGCTTGAGTAAAAGCCCAGTTTAATCCGTATTTGTATTTTTTTGAATTAAATATTTCTGATGCGAATTTACAATAATGAATAGCAATTTCTATATTTTCTTGCTGTTCAGAAAAAGAAATGCTATCAAATTTATCCATGTAAAGACTAGCTAAATTCAAATTATTTATAGCCCAATCTTCTCGATCTATATGACTATTAAAAACAATTTCAATTACTTCGCAACAAAGAATCGCAAGATTTAAATTATTAGATTGGTTTCCATCTCTCAAGTGTCTAATATTTTTACTTAAATTAGCAATACTTAAAGCTCTTTTATAAGCTTTATCTGGTTCTAACTGTGACAGAGTTTCAGTTGCCCAATCTCTGAAAATAGATATAAAATTTTTATCTAGTTTATCTACATTATCTTCTAGAATTTTTATTGTTGTATCAGCCTTATTCTCTCGAATTGTCCATAATATTTTATGCAGAAATTCTAAATAATCTCTGCGTTTTAATTTACCTTTTTTTTGCTTCTTTCCAAATCCCTTAGCCATATTTATTGCACCTTGATTAAATAAAAATTATCCCAAAATCTCTGTCAACTTCTCCATCAAATCTTCCGCTAACTCCAACAACTCAACCTCATTAATAGAACTATTACCAGAAGCGCGACAACTTCCAGAAACCACAACATCACCAACTAAAAAATCCTTAGCAGCAAAAATCCGATCTTTATCCGTTAATTGACTCAAACAATATTCTAAACCACCAATAATTTCATCAATAGACTTATCCTGTAAACGTTCCTTTACCTTTACTGCAACCACATCATTACTTTCTAAGAAAGTAGTAAGTTTCTCAATATAACCGGGTTCATCGTCATCATCCCCCCAAGTTTCTAACCAATCACCATCTATATCTTCAAAATATAAATCAGCCGCTTCCAACCCATATTTCATAATATCATCTTGTAATTGCTGTGCAGCTTTTACAGATTCTAAGAAACTTGCTAATCTTTGTTGACGGTCAGATAATTTTTCGGCTACCATAATTAATTACCTCTGGTAAAAATATATCAATTTCAAAAATATAAAACTATAAAATCAATTGCTGATAACTACCTGAATTTAGATGATCACTATTATCTAATGATGTATTCACTATCTGATTAACAAAATACTGATTTTTAGGGTTATAACTTAAAAATAAACCTCTTTCTATTTCCCAGAAAATTAGTCTATCTTTCCAATCAGTAACTTTATCTAACAAAAATTCTTCGGCTAGGCTAGTAATTTGTACACAAAGCGGTTGATTCTGACTACCACTAACAATTATATCAGTCGCCATTGACAAATCAGCAATATATCTTTTGACAATTGTACCACCATCTTGCTTAATAATTCTAGAGATAGAGTCTATTAGCAGTGCATCTTCCTGAGTAAAATTTCCCGCCATTAGCTCTTTTCTCCAGATATAAAATCTGTTGTCTTCTTTACTCAACCACCTGGGAAATAGATCACCATACCAATACTTCAGCGTCGGTGGTAGTGCATCCAAAGCAGATTGTTTTTCTACCTCAGAAGCTAAAGATTGAAATTTGATCCAAGCATCTGCATCTCCGATAATTTCCAGAAGAAACAAAATAACAAAACGTTTAGACATCAGTGTACCAGGTTTCACATCTTTAATCCAGTTGTTAATCTGGTTTAACCTAATTGCTAAACTGCGATCTATAGTTGATGCTTCCTTAATTAATGATTTTAGTTTTTCCTTAATCTGTTGTGGATGCAAAATATATACCTGAAAAATAATAAAATTTTTTATTTAGTTTATATATTTTTAATGGTTTTGTAAAGTAACAATTTATTTAGTTAACCAGAGTACGTTTTAACGTACTTAAACTATTAGCCCGGAAATTGATTTCCGGGTGGGTATAGAAGCACACAATTAACCCCCACCTAACTTTTTTCCACCAAATAACCACAACGATGTTCACCATGAATCAACCAGTGAGTCCGTTCCACAGTACAATCTGGAAGAATAGCCGCAAACATTTCCAATTCATGACCACAAACGCTGGGAAAAGATTCCGCAACATCAGAAATAGCGCAGGTATGTTCCACAAAAATAAATCTTTCCGCACCACTAGCATCTGATTCCACAGCGTGAAACTCCGCCATAAAACCTTCAGCCTTTCGCAATTCTATCAAATTTGCGACCCGTTCCTGCAAAGAACCATTACCCACCCGTTCATGATATTCTTGAGCTTTGCGTTCCCACTGTTTTCGTAAAATAGATTTTACTTGGTCACGTCCCACAGTTTCCGCTAAAGTGTCCAAGAGAGAAACCGCAAACTCGCCATAACCATCACCTAAGCGGTTAGCACTTTTTTGCAAATGTGATCTTCCCACCCGACTCAAATGATAAACGTGCTGGGGTCTGCCCATACTCGGTTGTTCTGATACCGAATATAGAACTAACTCCTCCATCTCTAAATCCTTTAAATGACGACGAATCGCTTGGGGACTCACATCCAAAAAGTTCGCCAACTCAACAGCCGTTGCTTGTGAGTGTTTCAATAGATACTCTAGGATATCCTGCTTAGTTGAGGTCTGCTGGGTAGTCGCCATCTTCTCTACTAGACGCTTCGCAAACGTCCCAAAATAAAAAACTTTTTTTTCTGAAAATTTAACTTAAACAACATTGTTGTTGTTAATCTATCGTACAATGAAAATAGATTAAACAACAGCCGAATTGTTTTAGTCGTTAAACCTATTCTAGCAGTCCTGTTAGGAATTGGTAACAGAAAACGGGAATTAGCTTTTTTGCGGCCCGTCGCCCGTCCTTTAAAGAGAACAGAAGAGAACCGATGAGCGCATCCGTCACCACCTTAGTCAACCAACCTTACAAGTACGGCTTTGTTACCGATATTGAAGCCGATACTATTCCTCGTGGGTTAAGCGAAGATGTTGTCCGCCTAATTTCCGCCAAAAAGAATGAGCCGGAATTTATGCTGGAATATCGTCTCCGAGCATATCATCAATGGCTGAAAATGACAGAACCAACTTGGTCTCATGTCCAATATCCGCCTATTAATTATCAGGATATTATTTATTATTCCGCACCGAAACAAAAGAAAGCTAAACTCAACAGTTTAGACGAAGTTGATCCGACTTTATTGGAAACCTTTGCAAAATTAGGTATTCCTTTAAATGAACAAAAGCGATTAAGTAACGTTGCTGTTGATGCGATTTTTGATAGTGTTTCTGTTGCGACTACATATAAAGAAAAACTTGCCAAAGATGGCGTAATTTTCTGTTCTTTTTCGGAAGCTTTACAAGAACACCCAGAATTAATTAAAAAATATTTGGGTAGCGTTGTTCCCATTGCTGATAATTATTTCGCAGCTTTGAATGCGGCTGTGTTTAGTGATGGTTCTTTCGTTTATATTCCCAAAGGCTTAAAATGTCCAATGGAATTGTCTACCTATTTCCGCATTAATACCGGAGATACAGGACAATTTGAACGGACTTTAATTGTCGCCGAAGCAGGAAGTTATGTTTCTTATTTAGAAGGTTGTACAGCGCCAATGTACGACAGCAACCAATTACACGCGGCGGTTGTTGAATTGGTAGCTTTAGATAATGCGGAAATTAAATATTCTACTGTGCAGAACTGGTACGCTGGTGATGTCAATGGTAAAGGCGGAATTTACAACTTTGTAACTAAACGTGGTTTGTGTCAAGGTGTCAATTCTAAGATTTCTTGGACTCAAGTAGAAACAGGTTCTGCGATTACTTGGAAGTATCCCAGTTGTGTTTTGATTGGTGATAATTCTGTGGGTGAATTTTACTCGGTTGCATTAACAAATAATATGCAGCAAGCTGATACTGGAAGTAAGATGATTCACGTTGGGAAAAACACCCGCAGCACTATTATTTCTAAAGGAATTTCTGCTGGTAAATCTAGTAATAGTTACCGGGGTTTGGTGAAGATTAATCCCACTGCGAAAGGTGCAAGAAATTATTCTCAATGTGATTCGATGTTAATTGGGGATAATGCTCAAGCTAATACTTTTCCTTATATTCAAGTTCAGAATAATACGGGAAAGGTGGAACATGAGGCTTCTACTTCTAAAATTGGTGAAGATCAATTGTTCTTTTTTGCTCAACGGGGTATTTCTTCGGAAGATGCTATTTCGATGATGATTAGCGGTTTCTGTAAGGATGTTTTTAATCAGCTTCCTATGGAGTTTGCTGTTGAGGCTGATAAGTTGTTGAGTCTGAAACTAGAGGGTAGTGTGGGTTAAGAAAACGAACCACAGAGGCACAGAGTACGCAGAGAAAGAGAGGAAGAGAAGATGATTGTTGAGAATAGTGATTTGATTTTGTCGGTTAAGGATTTGACGGCTGATGTTGATGGAACTCCGATTTTAAAGGGGTTGAATTTGCAGGTTCGCGCTGGGGAAGTTCACGCGATTATGGGTCCGAATGGTTCTGGGAAGAGTACGTTTTCTAAGGTTTTGGCG
Organism: Dolichospermum sp. UHCC 0352; assembly: GCF_009711925.1. Classification (NCBI taxonomy): domain Bacteria; kingdom Bacillati; phylum Cyanobacteriota; class Cyanophyceae; order Nostocales; family Aphanizomenonaceae; genus Dolichospermum; species Dolichospermum sp. UHCC 0352. Next base: position 19,674 of record NZ_VIKY01000105.1, read on the forward strand.
GGACATCCAGCTTATACTGTGACTGGTGGTGAGGTGGTTTTTCAAGGACAAAATCTTTTGGAAATGGAAGCTGCGGAAAGAGCTAGGGGTGGTGTGTTTTTAGCTTTTCAATATCCTCTGGAAATTCCTGGTGTGAGTAATTTGGATTTTCTGCGGGTGGCTTATAATTCTCGTCGCAAATCTCAAGGTTTGGAAGAGGTTGACGCTTTCGATTTTGATGATTTGGTTGAGGAAAAGTTAGAAATTGTGAAGATGAATTCTTCTTTTCTGAATCGCAGTGTGAATGAGGGTTTTTCTGGTGGGGAAAAGAAGCGGAATGAAATTCTGCAAATGGCGATTTTAGAACCAAAGTTGGCGATTTTAGATGAAACTGATTCTGGTTTGGATATTGATGCTTTGAAAATTGTTGCTAATGGAGTTAATCAGTTAACCAATGCTGAAAATGCCACAATTATGATTACTCACTATCAGCGTCTTCTCGATTATATTGTTCCTGATTTTGTTCACGTTATGGCACAAGGACAAATTATCAGAAGTGGTGGTAAGGAGTTGGCGTTAGAGTTAGAATCTCGTGGTTATGATTGGGTTCTCGAAGAAGCTTTGGGAGTGGGTGTGTAATGTCTATTCCAGTTTCTCTTACTTCTATTCCTAATTCTCTATTAGATAGAGATCCTTTTTTAACTGGTTTGTTAAATCAGGTAACTGTATCGGAAAAGGATGATTGCTTAAAACAACTTCGTGACGGTGCTGCTAAATGGGTTCGTCATTCTGTTATTCCCAATACCCGCGAGGAAGAATGGCGGTTTACTGATTTATCATCTTTGAAACAGGTAGATTTTAAGTTAGGGATGTTTCAGAAAACATCTTTAGGATCTGATATTTTACCTGAAGTTTCTCAGCGGTTAGTGTTTGTTAATGGTGTTTACTCACCTGATTTATCTAATACTGAAAATTTACCTGCTGGGTTAATTGTTGGTAATTTGAATGTTTTATCCAGTGAGATTGTAGGGGAATATTTAGCTCAAGCGGAAGGTGCGAAGGAAGTTTTTACGGCTTTAAATACTGCGGCTTTAAATGATGTCGCTGTGGTATGGGTTGGTAAAAATGTGGTGCTGGAAACACCAATTCATCTATTATTTATTTCTGTTTCTGGTGAGTCTGCGACTATTTCCCAACCTCGCGTTTTAGTAGTAGCTGAAAGTAACTCTCAAGTAACTTTAATTGAAGAGTATATTGCATCTTCACAAAATGAGGGTGTTTACTTCACTAATAGTGTTACGGAAATTTGGGTAAATGAAAATGCTCAGGTGAGTCATAATAGAATTGCGCGAGAAGGTGCTGCGGCTTTTCATGTTGGGAAAACTGCTGTTACTCAGGCGCGATATAGTCGTTATAGTTGTAATGCTGTGACGGTTGGGGGGAAAATCTCTCGTCACAATTTGGAGATTTTGCAAACTGGTGAACAAACGGAAACGACGCTGAATGGTTTAACTGTGATTGCTGATAATCAGGTGGCTGATACTCACAGTGCTTTGTCTTTAAATCATCCTCATGGTGTGAGTAAACAGTTACATAAGTGCATTATAGGCGATCGCGCTCATGGTGTCTTCAATGGTAAAATATTTGTTCCTAAACTGGCGCAATTAACTAACGCATCTCAATTAAATCGCAATTTGCTATTATCATCTAAGTCCAGAATTGACACCAAACCTCAATTGGAAATCACTGCTGATAATGTTAAATGCGCTCATGGTGCTACGGTCAGTCAGTTGGAAGATGATCAAATATTCTACCTGGAAAGTCGCGGCATTGATGAAAATAATGCTCGAAAATTATTAGTTAATGGTTTCGCAATGGAAGTTATTAACTTTATTCCTGTTGCTTCTTTGCGTGAGAGTTTGTTGAAAACTGTTACCAGTCTCACGAATAAATAAATGCCTTGCACTTTAGTACAAGGCTAATAGCTTAAGTTCATTAAAACGAACTAAATTTCTGAATAATTAATAGTCGGTTTTAACCGACTTCTGCTATTAGCCAGGGAATTTATTCCTTGGCGGTTTAAAATTCTCCTGAACTCTTTATTAAAAATGGTCATCACTTCTACCAAATCTCTCGCTGATAAAGTTCGTTCTGACTTCCCCATTTTACATCAGGAAGTCCACGGTAAACCCCTGGTTTATCTCGATAATGCAGCTACTTCTCAAAAGCCTTTATTCGTATTAAATGCTTGGCGTGATTATTACGAACAATATAATTCAAATGTCCATCGTGGCGCACATTTTCTCAGCGGAAAAGCTACTGATGCTTATGAGGGTGCGCGTGATAAAATCGCTAAATTTATTAATGCCAAATCACGCCAAGAAATTGTGTACACCCGCAACGCAACTGAGGCTATTAACCTAGTCGCTTACAGTTGGGGAATGAACAATTTACAGCCAGGAGATGAAATTATTCTCTCGGTCATGGAACACCATAGTAATATCGTTCCCTGGCAATTTGTCGCTCAAAAAACGGGTGCAATATTGAAGTTTGTGGAGTTGACGACCGAAGAAACTTTTGATTTAGAGCAGTTTAAAAACCTGATTTCTGAAAAAACAAAACTGGTGTCTATTCTGCATATTTCTAATACTTTGGGTTGCATAAATCCAGCTAAAGAAATAGCCGAAATTGCTCATAAATACGGTGCGAAGTTCTTACTTGATGCTTGTCAAAGTGTCCCCCATACTCCTATTGATGTTCAAGAACTAGACTGTGATTGGTTGGTAGCTTCTGGACATAAGATGTGCGCTCCCACTGGCATTGGCTTTTTGTATGGTAAGTTGGAATTACTAGAAGCAATGCCGCCATTTTTCGGTGGTGGTGAGATGATTGCAGAGGTATTTTTAGACCATTCCACCTATGCAGAATTACCCCATAAATTTGAAGCTGGTACTCCGGCTATTGGGGAAGCGATCGCCCTTGGTGCAGCGATAGATTATCTTACTAATATTGGTATGGATAAAATCCATGCTTATGAAGCGGAATTAACGGCTTATTTATTCGCGCAATTAGGGCAAATACCCCAAATTAGAATCCACGGACCGAAACCCAATGCTGAAGGGGAAGGGAGAGCCGCATTAGCAGCTTTTACGGCAGAAGGTGTTCACGCTAATGATTTAGCAACTTTGTTAGATCAAGAAGGTGTGGCAATTCGTTCTGGACATCATTGTACTCAACCATTACACCGTCATCTAGGTTTAGCAGGAACTGCACGGGCCAGTTTATCTTTTTACAATACCCGTGAGGAAATTGATGTTTTCATCAAAGCTTTGAAGGAGACTTTGGACTTTTTTGCTGGAGTGTTTGCTGAGTAAATGTAGGGTGGGTATTTCCCACCTTTTTTAATTAATAATAAAGGCCAGCAGTTGGATTTGAACCTACGACCTTCCGATTACAAGGCAGAATTTATTTATCTAAAACCCAGTGTTAGTAATGGTTTTGACTACATCTAAAATAATTGATCTAATTTTGATCTACCCTATTAATGCTGTAATAATTTTTAACAAAGTGTTCATATTTGTAATGCCCACTAATCCTACACAACTCGTTTTAACAATATGGACACTATTTACACCCAATTTCAGATTGATTAAGTAAGTGAACACAATAAAACCAATCTGTGTAAAGAAAAGTAAAATCGCCTAAAGCTTCTTCCCGGATTTCTCACAAGCGAAAAAAAATATTCATAAAAAGCGAAAAAAAGGAAGTTTATTTGATACATAAATAGCAAAGATGAAAAAAGGAAAT
>NZ_VIKY01000106.1:0-14937 GCF_009711925.1 Dolichospermum sp. UHCC 0352
TTTATCTTCCAAATGCTTCGCCCCTACTAACAACTAACAACGAACCAATGACACAAACCAATCTCCCAAATTTAATTTCACAAATGTTACAACCAGGATTTTATCCTCATTCTGTAACAGAACCAATTCAATTAATTCAAACTCATATTTCCTATGTCCTCCTCACAGGAGATTATGCTTACAAACTGAAAAAACCAGCCAACTTTGGTTTTTTAGACTTTTCCACCTTAGAAAAACGACAACATTTTTGTCAAGAAGAATTGCGCTTAAATCAACGTGGTGCAGGTGAATTATATTTAGAAGTTCTACCCCTAACTTTAGTTGGTGAACAATACCATTTAGGGGGAACAGGAGAAGTTGTAGAATATGCAGTAAAGATGCGTCAATTTCCCCAAGAAGCCCTTTTTAGTGAACTTTTTGCCAGTGGAAATTTGCAAGAAAGTCATTTGGAAGAATTGGGAAGAGTTGTCGCTCAATATCATGCTGGATCAGTCACAAACGATTATATTCGTAGTTTTGGGGAAGTCTCACAAATACGATTAGCAATTGATGAGAATTATCAGCAAACTCAAAACTATATTGGTAGACCTCAGACACAAGAGCAGTTTGAGGCAACAAAACAATATACAGATAACTTCTTTGTCCAACATCCAGAACTATTTAAAAGCAGAATTGACAATAACTATATTTGTGAATGTCACGGCGATTTACACCTCAGAAATATAGCTCTTTGGCATGACAAAATTATGCTATTTGACTGCATAGAATTCAATGAGCCTTTCCGGTTTGTGGATGTTATGTATGACGTAGCATTTACAGTTATGGATATTGAAGCCAGAGGAAGAAAAGACTTAGGAAATGCCTTTTTAAATGCCTATGTAGAGCAAACTGGAGACTGGGAAGGTTTACAGGTATTACCTTTATATTTAAGCCGTCAGGCTTATGTGCGAGCTAAGGTAAATTCCTTTTTATTAGATGATTCTAACATCCCGGCTGCGGTAAAAGAAGAATCTGCAAAAACCGCATCTGCATATTATCGTCAAGCGTGGGAATATACTAAACCCCAACAGGGAAAACTGATTTTGATGTCGGGTTTATCTGGTGCTGGTAAAAGTACCACAGCTAAATATTTAGCCCGAAAACTCAATGCAGTTCATCTCCGTTCTGATGCTGTGCGTAAGCATTTAGCAGGAATTCCCCTCTTAGAAAAAGGTGGGGATGAAATCTATACACCGGAAATGACGCAAAAAACCTATAGCCGATTGTTAGCATTAGGAATTATACTGGCTAATCAAGGTTGGTCTGTAATTTTAGATGCCAAATATGATCGTCAGGATTTACGGGAAGCAGCTATTTCTCAAGCTACACAGCATCAATTACCTGTACATATTATCAACTGCACCGCACCGTTAGAAGTTGTCACAGAACGACTGCTGAACCGCACTGGTGATATTGCTGATGCAACTGCTGATTTATTAGCATCCCAAATCAAGCAATCTGAACCATTTACAAATCAAGAACAACCTTATATAAGAGTTGTAGATACAACTCAACCGCTAGACACGCAATTATCAGAATTGATTTAATTTTTGTCTAGGAAGTCAGGGTTTAGGATTGCTCGTAAGTGTCAAATTAACGTAAAATTCATAGCCCGTCGGGGAATAAATTCCCTGTCTAGTAGCTCAAGTCATCTAAAGATGACTAAAACAAACCAAAAATTTTTAGTGTACGTTAGTACACTTTTCTCGTTCCCATACTCTGTATGGGAATGAATTCTAAAAGGCTCTGCCTTTAATAACATTTGAGGCAGAGCCTCCATGATAGCATTCCCAGTCAGAGACTGGGAACGAGATATAATTATTCTTTCTCCTGACTCCTAATCTTATGGCACCAAAAAATAATCTGCTAGGCGATATTTTCTCTTCTTCACCTAACTTTCTTTCTCAACTGTTGTTTGGATTATTCTTATTTATTATCTCCAGAATTGCTCATGCTTCAGTTCCTCTGAGTCTATTCATAGCTATTATGGGTGGTGTTACTTTGGGGTGGTTCACATTTGCCAATGATAATAGTCCTGAACCTGCTACTGTCGCATCTAATGACGGTATTGATGCTGGATTAAAATATTGGTTGTTTTTTATGATGGGCTGCCTTTTCCTCGGTTATTCAGCCCCTGTGAGTATTGTGTTCGGTGCTATTGCTGGAGTTGGTGGTGGCTGGATAATTGGTTGGTGGCGCAGTGAGGAGGCGTTACAAACACAATTATCTGAGGAGATTGTGGAAGAAGAAGAGACAGAACAGCCCAGTGAGAGAAATGCGAAAAGACGCAAAAGAAAACCTACTAAACGTTTCCGTCGGGAATCTGCAACTTTCAATTTTCGCTTTTGGGAAAAGTAATTAATAATTAACTAATTATGTTTTTATATTTATCTAAAATCCTACCACTATTTTTTTACCCTTTGGGATTGGCAAGTGTGAGTTTAATAGTGGCTTTAGTAACTTTACGAAAACGTCCCCGGATTGCGACTATAGCTATTTCTTTATCTTTAGCTTTATTGCTAATATGTAGTAATGCTTGGGTGGCTAAATCCTTGGTACGCAGCCTAGAATGGCAAAATATCCCTGCAACTCAAATCCCCAATGCTGAAGCCATTGTAGTCTTAGGTGGTGCAACTAAATCAGCAACTTGGCCACGGGTGACAGTAGATTTAAGTGAAGCAGGCGATCGCGTAATTTATGCCGCACAACTTTATTTTCAGAAAAAAGCCCCTATAATTATCCTTAGTGGTGGCCGGATTGATTGGCGCGGTAGTGGTTCGCCAGAATCAGCAGATATGGCAAATATTCTTACATCTATTGGTGTTCCAGCCACAGCAATTATTCAAGAACCTGATTCTTTCAATACTCATGATAATGCTGTCAATGTCCGTAAAATTCTTGAAGCTCGCCAAATCAAAAAAGTATTATTAATTACATCAGCAGCCCATATGCCGCGATCGCTCAAAATTTTTCACCGTCAAGGTATGGATGTCATTCCCACACCAACCGATTTTCTTGTTAGTCAAGGTGAATTTCAAGAACTTACCAGCACTCCAAAAGCCGCAATTCTCAATTTACTCCCTGATACTGAAAATTTAAACCAATTCACAAGTGCATTAAAAGAATATATTGGTACTTTTATTTATTGGTTACGAGGTTGGTTATAATAATTCATGAAATCAGAATTAATATTCCCAAGTACAATCAAATTAACTTTAAATAACAAGGAGTGGAAAAGATGTTGTTAGAATTAAAGCGCATCCATGTACCACCAGGACAAACAGTAATATTGCAAGATGTCACCTGGACAGAATTAGAAACTATTCTTGAAGAATTAGGAGAACATCGTGCAGCGCGAATTGCTTATGACAAAGGAATATTAGAAATTATGGCACCATTACCAGAACATGAAGACGATAAAGAAATTATTAGTGATTTAGTTAAGGCTTTATTGGAAGAATTAGACATTGAATTTAGATGTCTTGGTTCTACCACATTTAAAAATCAATTTATGGAAAAAGGGATAGAACCTGATCAATGTTTTTATATTAAAAATGAAGCTTTAATTCGAGGAAAAAAGCGATTAGATCTAACAATAGATCCTCCACCAGATTTAGCCTTAGAAATTGATATTACTTCCCGCACTCATGCAAATATTTATCAAGCCTTAAAAGTTCCAGAATTATGGCGTTTTGAGAATAGTAATTTAAGAATAAATATCTTACAAGATGGGAATTATCTAGAATCTCAGTCAAGTTTAAATTTTCCTAATTTACCTTTAATTGCAGTAATTCCCCAATATCTTCAACAAAGTAAAACCGCAGGGAGAAATGCGACACTTAAAGCCTTTAGAAATTGGGTAAAACAGCAACAGTTATCCTCTGAGTCTAAGAGGTTGTTTGAAAAGTATTATATCAAACCAGTAATCTCCAAAAACCTAACCCCCCTACCCCCCTTCCCTGCAAGGGAATGGGGGTTTTAAAGCCTCTCCCCTTGCAGGGGAGAGGTTTGGAGAGGGGTCAGTCTATACATTCAAAACTTTTCAAACACCCTCTAAATAAATGACAACAACATTTCTGGCAAAAATCATTACCATAGAAGAATTCTTAAAACTGGGTTTTATTGATGAGTCACCACCATGGGAATATATTAACACAGAAGCAATTCAAAAACCTATGGGCGGAGGTAAACACAGTTTATTACAAAAAAGATTAGTTGCAGTAATTGACACAGCAACAAGTGATTATGAAGCATTTCCAGCACTGCGGTGTAGCTGTGGTAATCGTTCCGTAGTTCCTGATATTGCAGTTATTGATAATAATCAAATACCATTAGATGAAAGCGGTGATATTATTAGCAGTGGGATTAATTTTGCACCAGATTGGGTAATTGAAATTCTGTCACCGGCTCAAAGTCAAACCAAGGTAACTGGCAATATTTTACATTGTATTAAACATGGTACTAAACTTGGATGGTTACTTGATCCAAGTGAGCGTTCAATTTTAGTTTATCAGCCTCATAGTTTACCAGATTTATTAATTGGAACAGATATATTACCAGTTTTAGAAGGAGTGAATTTAATCATCACAGTTGAGGAAGTATTTGCTTGGTTGCAAAGGAAAAAGTGATATATTTAACCCTCAAAAATAACTTGATTATTCAACCAAACAACCAAATCAGCTTTGCTGGTAAAATCTAACAACGCTAAACCTAAATTCTCCAAATCTTCCACAGACAACTTATTAATTTTTACTTGCAAATCCTGACTAACTCCACCTATACGCCGTTCAAGTAGACGCATGACGAGATTGAAAATTACCTCATAACGAACTTCTTGATAATATCTTGTATTTTTTAAATCACTAATACTAAACATTCTTGCTAACTCCTAGTTTAATTGGGTGCATATAGTCCAACAATTTTGATTCCCTGTTTTTCTTTTTCTGCTAGTTCTAAATTCAATGTCAGCAGTTTTTCTAATATGTCATCTTCTGGGGTGAATTTATAAGCGTCCATTACCAGTTTATCTAATTGTTGATGGAGTTTATAAAGTTGACTGCTGGGTTCGTTGAAGAATTTATTATATAATGTGGTGATTCCCCATTGTTTTGTTTCCATTTGTTGAGTTCGATATTGATGGAGTTCTTCGGCTTTGGTGCGGATTTTTTCTACTATTTTTATATCTGCTGTTTGCGGAAATGGGAAGGTTTCAAAACAGGTTGTATTAGTGTAGCGAGTGTCACCTTTTAAAGTTGAACTTTGCGCTTTTACCCACATTCGATGTAAATTAGATGTGAGAATCCCCAAAATATAAAAATCATCTGAAGCAATTACCATATTAGCTTCACAAGGTAAAATAGAAACATCCACAGGTGTAAAAATCACCCACTTAGCAATTTTTGGTAAAGCGAAATAATAAGATAGAGAAGACATTGCTTGTCTCATAGCTGGTCTTTTTTCACCAAATTTCCACCAATTAATTCTTCTTGCGTCTCTACGGTTTTGATCTCTTTCTGGTTTGACTTTTTCCTGTACACGATGAAAAGGTAATTGATATTCACTTGCTTCTTCTATGGATAAATCATTAAAATCAATTACCCAATCTAATGTTAAACAGGGATTAATTAAAGTTTTACCATCAATCATGGGTTTTAAAACATCTACATTTTTAGAGTCAATTTTTATCCATTCTCTAGCTTCTTTTTCAGATATAATAAATCCTTTACCAGATAATTCACAAGATTGAAAAGAAAAGTTTTTATTGGCTTTTAAAATTTCAGCTTTATTGACTGATATCTCACTTTTTAAAGAAGAGGTAATAAACGGAACTTCAACACTATCTAAAAAGTTTTGTTTTTGTTTTTCTTTTGTCCAATTAGCAATACTCACATGAACCGCAGCATCTCCAGACCAAGTTTGAGTAGAAATTGCATCATGAATAATTCCACCTTTACTAACAATATAATCTAAACTGGCTTTTCTCCCAGAAACCTGAGCAATAGAATTTGTACCGACTAATCCTGCTCTACCTTTATTATCTAATAAATCAGCAGCTTTTCTAAACCAAAATACACAAAAATCTGGCTGTCCTTTAACATCTGGAAAAGCTTTATATAGCTTCTCTGCATATTCATCTCCTAATTCTATTCGTAGTTTTTTACCACCTAAAAATGGCGGATTTCCAATAATAGCATTTGCTTTTGGCCATTCACGAAATAAAGCATCTTGACAAACAATATTATTATCTAAAGTATCTAAAGGTAAAGCAGGTTCAGTTAACTGTAAATTATCAATAGCAATTTTTCGCGCTATCGTCAAAGTCACCCTTGCTAACTCTACCGCAAAAGGGTTTGTATCTATGCCATAAAATTGTAATGGTGTTACTAAACCCATTTGCATTTGTTTATCTTTTGATTTACTCAAAGATTGAATTTTTTCTAATAACAATGTTTCAATTCTTTTTAATTCCTGATATGCTATATAAAGAAAATTACCAGAACCACAAGCAGGATCTAAAACTCGATAACTTTGTAATTCTATTTGCAGTGATGAAAGTTCTTTAACTGTATTTGCTGATTCTATCCTATCTTCCCAATAACGGCTAATGGTGGGGCGGACAATTTTCATAATATCCACTTCGGAAGTATAATGAATTCCCCTCGCGTGACGTTCTTTTTTATCTACTGTTCCTTCAAATAAATTACCAAAAATAGCCGGACGGACTTTACTCCAATTTTCTCGCGCTGATACATCTAAAAAATTTAATTCTTCTCTGGTTAATTCAATTGCATGAATTTGGGAAAATAAACCGCCATTAAAATAATCTACACCTTGATAACGTCCTGCGGGGGTAATTCCCGGTTGATTCATTTCTCGAAATAAACCACCTAAAACATCATAGGAACTTGCACCATTCATACAATCTTGAACACAAGAAATGAACATATCACGGGGTAAAAGTTGTCTATCTTCCGCAAACATTGCTAAAACACATTGTAAAATAAATCTCTGTCCTATTAACTTTTCAATTCCCCTACTTTCTAACTCTAATAATAATTCTCCCATACGTCGGGCGGCGCGTTCTGTCACTTGTACCTGGTTATTTTGGAATACAGGGGTTTTTTGCCCTAATTCCATAAATACCAATGCTCCTGCGCGGTCTGGCAGTTGTTCCAGGGTAATTTTATCTACAGGTGTATATAATTGAATATTAAAATCAAAGATCCAAAATTCATCAAAGTTGCATAAAATCACATATTTAGGACGATTTGGGACTAACCGCATCCAATAATCAAAGGCTTGGGAATAATGTTTATTTAAGTCTTCTCCGCGTTTTTTCATTTCAATTAAAACGCGGGGTTTCCAAACTAAATCAGCAAAGCCTGTTTTTCCGGTTTTACTACTTTTCTTAATTGCTTCCTCATAAGTTGCACCAGCTTCTAAAGCACCTTCATGGCCAAAGGCACGAAAAAAGCGGTCGAGAAATGTTTGTGCTTCTTTGCGTTCCTGTCCGGTGATATGTTGGTTACAGAATTGTACGAATTTAGATAAACTTTCTGGTGTTGCTGATGTCATGAGAATAAAAAATATAAACCACCACTTTTAACTTTTAACTTTTGACTTAGAGGGTGTTTTAAAAGTATTAGATGAAACCGATAATCTCCAGAAACCTAACCCCCTTCCCTACCTCTCCCTAACCCTCTCCTACGAGGAGAGGGAAGCGGAAAAACTTTTGTTAGCTGGAATGGGGGTTTCAAAGCCTCTCCCCGCGTCGGGGAGAGGTTTGGAGAGGGGTTTATTTATACATTAAAAACTTTTCAAACAACCTCTTGTAAACTCCCCCTCCATTACAAAACGAAGGGGGATAAAACATTAAGCCGTGAAATACTTAGCCGCAGGGTGATAAGTAATAATCGCTGTAGTGGACTGTTCAGGATACAATTGCTCACTTTCATCCATCTGCATCTTCATCCTATCAACCCCCAACAACTGCAACTGCTTAAACTGATCCTGAATATTCGGACAAGCAGGATAGCCGAAACTATACCGAGAACCCTGATAACGCTGCGCCAACATATCCCGAATATTATCCGGTTCAGAATCACCAAAACCTAACTCCCGGCGGATTCTAGCGTGAGTCCATTCAGCCAAAGCCTCCGCCACCTGTACAGCCATACCATGAAAATACAGATAGTCAGTGTATTTATTATCGGCAAATAGCTTTTGTCCAAACTCCGTTGCAACTTCCCCCACAGTCACCGCTTGCATAGGGAAAACATCAATAATTCCCGACTCCTTCGGTGCAAAAAAATCTGCAATACATAACCGATTAAAAGACCTCTGACGGGGAAACTCAAAACTAACTCTTACCTCCGCGTCCTCTGCGTCTCTGCGGTTCGTTTCATAAATCAACAAACTATTCCCCACAGACTGACAAGGAAAATAGCCATAAATCACTTGAGGATGTAATAAATTCTCCTCAATAATGCGCTGTTTCCACTCTTCCAAAACTGGATAAACCTTCTCACCTAAAAACGCCTGATATTCCTCCTTAGATTGTTCCTTGGGCTTGCGGAATTGCCATTGTCCAGCCACCAAAGCTTGCAAATCTAAATACCAGAATAACTCCTCCAAAGAAATATCATCAGGTTGTAAAAACTGCGTACCCCAAAAAGGTGGTTGTGGACGTTCAATATCTACCGCTACCGCTTCAGAACGACGGGTATCTTTTTCTTTTGGTTCAACAGGTGTTTTATCTTTAACAGGATTATCTACTGTTTCTTGATGTCCATTAGTTGATTCTTCAACTTCATCCAAAAATCCCTGGAAATTATCCCAATTACCTGCTGTTTTTGCAGGCATTAACTTATCCATAAAATGCAAATCAGAAAAAGCATCTTTGCCATAAATAACCTTACCTTTGTAAGTACCTTGGCAATCCTGATTCACAAATTTAGGAGTTAAAGCAGCACCACCTAAAATTACCGGGACAGTAATTCCTTTTTCATTAAAAGTTTGTAAATTCTCCTTCATGAAAGCGGTGGATTTTACTAACAATCCACTCATGGCAATACAATCAGGTTTGTGTTCTTCGTAAGCCTGAATGATGTTTTCTACAGATTGCTTAATTCCCAGGTTAATCACCTTATAACCATTGTTAGATAAAATGATATCTACCAGGTTTTTACCAATATCGTGAACATCACCTTTTACCGTCGCAATTACAAAAGTTCCCTTCGCATTATTCCCAGATTCCGACTTTTCCATAAACGGTTCTAAATAAGCAACCGCAGCTTTCATGGTTTCGGCAGATTGTAATACAAAAGGTAATTGCATTTGTCCAGACCCGAACAATTCACCAACAACTTTCATTCCGTCTAACAAGAAAGTATTGATGATTTGTAAAGGAGGATATTGTTCTAAAGCTTTTGTCAATTGGGTTTCTAAACCAATGCGTTCACCGTCAATAACATGACGTTTTAAACGTTCTTCAATGGGTAAACTGGCATCAATTCCCGTATTCCGTTTAGTTTTGACTCCGGCAAAAATTGTGGTTAATTCTCCTAAAGGATCATAAATGCAGACATTACCATCAAATTTACGTTCATCATAAATTAATTGCCGACAAACTTCTTGATGTTGTGGTTCAATCTTAGCCAGTGGTAAAATTTTACTCGCGCTGACAATTGCTGCATCCATGCCCGCTTGCATAGCTTCATGCAAAAACATCGAGTTTAACACCATGCGCGAGGCGGGATTTAAGCCAAAGGAGATATTGGAAACGCCCAACATGACATGACATCCGGGCAATTCTTGGCGAATACGGCGAATTGATTCAATGGTAGCTTTACCATTTTCCCGATCTTCTTCAATCCCAGTAGAAATCGGTAGAGCTAAAGTATCAAAGAATATTTCTGTAGGCGCAATCCCATATTCTAAAGCTTGACGGTAAGCCCGTTGGGCAATTTGAAACTTTTTCTCTGCTGTCCGCGCCATACCATCTTCGTCAATTGTCCCAATAATGACACCAGCACCGTATTTTTTAGCTAATTCTAGCACTTTCAAAAATCGGTCTTCGCCATCTTCATAGTTGGTAGAATTGAGTAAACACTTACCACCAGCTACCTTTAACCCCGCTTCCATTTTTTCCCATTCGGTGGAATCCAGCATTAAAGGTAAAGTTACATTATTGACAACACGAGAAACTAACTCGTGCATATCACGTACGCCGTCACGTCCCACATAATCAACGTTAATATCAAGGATGTGTGCGCCTTCTTTTACCTGACTCCGCGCCATTGAGACTAAACCATCCCAGTCTTCAGCGTTGAGTAAATCACGGCATTTTTTAGAACCACTGGCGTTAAGACGTTCACCGATAATCAAGAAAGAATTTTCTTGTTCATAGGGTTGAGTCGTATAAATTGATGCGGCTGATGGTTCTAAAATTGGTTGTCTAACTTTTGGTTTTAACTCGTGAGCAATTTCCGCCAATTGTTGAATATGTGCTGGTCGTGTCCCACAGCAACCCCCAATCACTTGGACACCCAAATCTTCGATAAAGTGCATTAACGCCATGCGTAATTCTATGGGCGTAAGTCTGTAATGTGCTTGACCGCCGACGTTTTCCGGTAAACCAGCATTGGGAATACAGGAAACTACGAAGGGGGAATGTTCTGATAAATACTTGATATGTGGTTTCATCAAGTCGGGACCAGTGGCGCAATTTAAGCCGAGAATATCAATGGGGTAAGATTCGAGGATAGTAACTACGGCGTTGATTTCTGTCCCTACCAGCATTGTTCCCATGCTTTCCATAGTTACAGACACCATTAAGGCTCTTCTTTCCCCTTTTTTGGCAAAAACTTCCTCAATCCCATTTAATGCGGCTTTAATTTGCAGCACGTCTTGGCAGGTTTCTACGAGGAATAAATCCACACCACCATCAAATAAGGCTTCTGCTTGTTCAGCAAAAGAGGCTTTCATGGTGTCAAAATCAATATGTCCCAAAGTGGGGAGTTTGGTGGTTGGACCAATAGAACCAGCTACAAATCGGGGTTTTTCCGGGGTGGAAAATTCCGCAGCCACACTTTTGGCAAGTTCGGCGGCTTTCTTCGTGAGATAGTAAGCTTGGTCTGCTAAGTCATATTCTGCTAAAACTATGGACATAGAGCCAAAGGTATCAGTTTCAATGACATCAGCGCCAGCGGCGAGAAAATCACGGTGAACCTTAGCGACGGCTTCGGGTTTGGTGTGGACTAGATACTCGTTACAGCCTTCATATTGTGCGCCTCCAAAATCTTCAGCGGTAAGATTTTGGGTTTGCAGGTTTGTACCCATTGCACCGTCAAAGACGATAACGGGACGTTCGGGACTATGTAGGTGTTTGAGAAAGGGATGGGTCATAATTGTGTGAAAAAATAGAGTTATTTTTGTAATACTAGACTTAATTTACAGCAGGAGTCAGAAGTCAGGAGTCAGGAGTCAGGAGGAAGAAAATTATTTACCAATTACCAATTACCTGTTCCCTGTTCCCTGTTCCCTGTTCCCTGTTCCCTACTTAAAATAGTGAAACTTTCAGATTTAAGCAGTCCATTACCGAAAACAGTATCTACTACCATGTCTGTTAATTCTAAACTCTACGAAGGCAAAGCCAAAATTCTTTACGCAACAGATGATCCAGAGATTTTGTTGGCTGATTTTAAAGACGATGCTACAGCCTTTAATGCTCAAAAACGGGGCAGCATTCAAAACAAGGGCATGATTAACTGTAGTATTTCTAGTCAACTGTTCCAACAATTGGCAAAACAGGGGATTAAAACTCATTTTATTGATAGTCCAGCCCCCAATTTGATGAGAGTCAAAGCTGTAAAAATTATCCCCTTAGAAGTGGTGGTAAGAAATATTGCGGCTGGTAGCCTGTGTCAACAAACTGGGTTAGCACTAGGGACTGTGTTATCACGGCCTTTGGTGGAATTTTATTATAAAGATGATAATCTAGGTGATCCTTTACTGACAAGCGATCGCTTATTTCTCCTAGAATTAGCCACACCGGAACAAGTTGCTCAAATTACTCATCTTGCATTGGAAATCAACGAATTTCTGAAGCAGTTTTGGGAAAAATGCCAAATTACCTTAGTGGACTTTAAACTTGAATTTGGCGTAGACTCCCAACAGCAAGTGCTTTTAGCCGACGAAATTAGTCCCGATACCTGTCGTTTATGGGACATAGCCGAAACCGATACTAACCGCCGCATTATGGATAAAGACCGTTTTCGTCGGGACTTAGGAAACGTAGAAAATGCCTATCAGGAGGTTTTGCAGAGAGTATTAAAAGTAGTAGAAAGCTCCAAAGCCGAGTAAGTAAATTTTCCAGTGATTAACAATAATGGTGTGTGGTAGTGAAGAGAAATATGATTAAAAAACATTTAACACCCGGATTAATGGCCATGGTAGCCATGACCGTCCCTTTAGCAATTTCTGTCAAAGCAAATGCCCAAACGACTGATAGTCACCCACAGACCACAGACGTTTTGACAGTAGCAACAAACCAGCCAGAAACACAGAATCTTGTCAAAGGTGATGCTAGTGAAAATCCAGCATCTTATCCCCTGGTAGCACCAATAGTTGGAGAAAGAGAATCTCACAAATTTTCCCCTCTTATTAAAGCTTTAAAGTCCAACTCAACATCAGTAGATCAGGGATCTTTAATTATACCCAACTCCACAATAGTTCCCATTACAGCACAGGCTGAACCAACTCAGAAAAAACCAGATCCTTCAAAAACAGCCCCCACAACCATAAAAAAGGGATCTGAGGTTGTCCCCAAACGGACAATAGTTCCTAAAAAAACACCAGTTCCCCTAGTAAAACCGACTCAACCTCCTGCGACTGAATCCAATCAAGACAAACTAAATCCGCCAACAGTAGCACCCACACCCAATCCAGAAGCAACCGAAGCCCGCGTATTGGTGTCTGAGGTAGCAATTAAATCAGAAACAGGACAAATCACCCCGGAACTAGAAACCCAAGTTTATAAAGTAATTCGCACCCAAGCTGGACAAACAACCACCCGTTCCCAACTGCAAGAAGATATCAGTGCGATTTTTAGAACTGGGTTTTTCTCCAATGTCCAAGCATTTCCAGAAGATACCCCCCTTGGTGTGCGGGTAAGTTTTATTGTTACCCCCAATCCCATTCTCTCTAAAGTAGAATTAGAAGCCAACCCTGGTACGGGTGTAGCCTCTGTTCTTCCTGCTGCCACAGCCAACGAAATATTTAGCAGTCAATATGGCAAAATTCTCAACTTGCGGGAATTAAACGAAGGCATTCAGAAATTAACCAAACTTTATCAAGACCAAGGTTATGTACTTGCCAACTTAGTTGGAGCGCCCAAAGTCTCAGAAAATGGCGTTGTCACCCTCCAAGTGGCAGAAGGGGTTGTAGAAAGCGTTAACGTCCGATTCCGGAACAAAGATGGTGAGTTCGTAGACGACCAAGGCAAACCAATTCGCGGACGGACAAAGGATTATATTATTACACGGGAATTAGAATTAAAATCAGGAACAGTATTCAATCGGAATACAGTACAGAGAGATTTAGCGCGAGTATATGGACTTGGATTATTTGAACCACCTGATACTGAGCCTATATCCCTTGCTCCTGGTAGTGACCCCAGTAAGGTAAATGTACTAGTAAATGTAACTGAGCGTAATAGCGGTTCTATTGCTGCTGGGGCGGGAATTAGCTCTGCTAGTGGTTTATTTGGAACTATCAGCTATCAGCAGCAAAACCTGGGGGGCAGAAATCAAAAATTGGGGACGGAGTTACAGTTAGGAGAACGAGAACTACTATTTGACCTGCGCTTTACTGATCCTTGGATTGCTGGTGATCCTTATCGCACTTCATATACGACAAATATTTTCCGTCGTCGTTCTGTTTCCTTGATTTTTGAAGGTAAAGATAAGAGTATTGATACCTTTGATCCTAACAATATTACGGATACAAATCAACAAGATCGCCCTCGGATTACCCGCTTAGGTGGTGGTGTCACCTTTACCCGTCCCCTTTCCCGCAATCCTTTCAAAAATTCCGAGTGGCTGGCTTCCGCTGGACTCCAGTATCAACGGGTTTCCGGTCGTGATGCTGACGGTAATTTGAGAAAGGAAGGAGCGATATTTGATAGTAGTGGAAGTATCATCAGTGATAGAACTCCTCTCACTCTTTCGTCTTCAGGAGAAGATGATTTATTACTATTGAAGCTGGGCGCACAAAGGGATCTCCGCAATAATTCCTTACAACCCACCAAAGGTTCTTTCCTCAGCTTTGGAGTTGATCAATCTGTACCTATAGGCACAGGTAGTGTTTTTATGACTAGGCTTAGGGGTAACTATAGTCAGTATCTACCGATTAAATTACTTAGCTTTAGCAAAAAACCCCAAACTTTGGCATTTAACCTGCAAGGGGGGACAATCTTTGGGGATGTACCTCCCTATGAAGCCTTTACCATAGGTGGTAGTAATTCAGTTCGCGGGTATGATGAGGGCAGATTAGGCACGGGTAGTAAGTATGTCCAAGCTGCTGTTGAATATCGCTTTCCGGTTTTCTCGGTTGTCAGTGGCGCACTATTTTTTGACTATGGTAGTGACTTGGGAAGTAGTACCCAATCTGCACAATTGTTAAAGAAAAATGGCAATGGCTATGGCTATGGTTTAGGTTTGCGGATACAGTCTCCACTTGGACCAATTCGCATAGATTACGGTGTCACTGATGAAGGTGATAGTCGGATCAATTTTGGCATTGGGGAAAGATTTTAAATTGGTCAGTAGGGGCGAAGCATTTGGAAGATAAATTATCGGTCATTGCAAAAATAGTTCTCCAAATGCTTCGCCCGTACAG
>NZ_VIKY01000107.1:0-17075 GCF_009711925.1 Dolichospermum sp. UHCC 0352
AAGCGCTCCTGCAATCAACGGTTAATAACTAGAGTCTAGTTAAATAGAAAACGCTCTCCACCAGGGGGGCGTTTTTATTATGAAAAATAAATTATTGTTAATCAGAGTTTGAATTATAATATTTTTACTAGAAAAGGAAAAAGAAGTAAATACAGTAAATAAAGATAATATATGAGTCAAATAAAAGTTAAAAATTTCGGACCAATTAAGTCGGGTTTTGCAGAAAATAATGGATTTATAGACATTCGCAAAATTACTGTTTTTATCGGTAATCAAGGTACAGGAAAAAGTAGCATTGCTAAGTTAATTTCAACATTTAGCTGGTTGGAAAAACAGTTATATCGTGGAAATTTAGAAATAAAAGACGTGAAAAACTATAATAAGTTTATTAAAACATATTGTAACTATCACAATTTAAAAAACTATTTCTTGCCAGAAACTGAAATTGAATATCTAGGAAATGCTTTTAATTTTTCTTTTCAAGATAGGAAATTAAACATTGATTCCAGAAATTTTGAAGCAATCATTTTCAATAGTCTGTGTATTATTAATAATATTCCCAAAGAATATTTTGTACCTAAAATCATGTATATTCCGGCAGAACGAAACTTTTTTAGTGTTGTCAAGGGTGCTGAAAAAGTAAAAGGGTTGCCTCAATCATTATCTACTTTTTTTGAGGAATTAGAGCGTTCACAGCAGGAATTATCAGAAAGTTTGACCTTACCAGTGGGTGATGTAAAGTTGGAATTTGATCAAAAAAATAATACTTTAAATATTATAGGAAGTGATTATAAATTAAATATTTCCGAATCTTCAAGCGGGTTTCAATCTTTTATTCCTTTGTTTTTAGTTTCTAGAAATATTGCGTTATCTATTGGTCAAAATAAAGATTCTTCCCAAAGTGAATTGAGTGGAGAAGAACAACAAAGATTAAAAATAGAAATTGAAAGAATCCTATCCAATGATAATCTTTCTGAGGAAGTTAAAAAAGCTGCTTTAGAAGTATTATCTTCTAAATATAAAAATGAATGTTTTTTAAATATTGTTGAAGAAATAGAACAAAATCTGTTTCCACAATCGCAAAAAGACGTTTTATATAAATTATTAGAATTTGCTAACCTTACAGAAGGTAATACACTAATTCTTACTACCCACAGTCCTTATATTATTAATTATCTGACATTAGCAATCAAGGGATATCAGGTTTTACAGAAAATTATAGATTTACCAAACAGCAATTTACTAAAGGAACAACTAGAAAATATTGTTCCTCAAGCATCTTGTGTATCTGATGAAGATTCAATTGTATATGAATTAACAGAGACAGGGGAAATTATCAAACTTTCTACTTATGAAGGATTACCTACTGATGAAAATTATCTCAATTCTTTCTTAGCAGAGACTAATAACCTTTTTGATAATTTACTGGAAATTGAGGAACAAATATGAGTATAAATTTTTTTAAATCTACTTGTCAAAGTCAGACAAATCAGTATAAATTTGGACTTTGTGATGATCCTAACGAAGATCCTGCTTATATTGATATTGATGATTGTAGTAAATGGATTGCTATTGTTGAAAATAATCAAGAAATAGAGGTGATATTTACCGCTATTGATAACTGTATTGAAATTATCAGATCAGATGGTACAATGGATAATCGTTGTGATGGTATGCTGACTTACAACAATCATCTTATTTTCGTGGAATTAAAAGAGAAAAATTATAGAAATAATTGGGTTGTAAAGGGAGAGAAACAATTAAAAAATACAATTAATGTTTTTATTGCAAATCATGATTTAGAAATTTATAAATCTAAAAAGGCATATATAGCTAATAACAAAAAACCTACTTTTCAGTCTTCACAAATTACAAGAATGGATAAATTTAAGGATGAAACAGGTTTTAGATTAATCATCCAAAACACCATAGAAATTTCCTAAATAGGATTCTAATTTGATGAACTAAATTTATGTATCAATACCAAGATTTTATCATTCGCAATTGGCAAGAAAAAGACCGCATTTTTGCAGCCACAGTTATTAGTTCTATATTATCAGAATATGGTTTACCTTGGCAACCAGAAGAAGCAGACAAGGATGTATTAAATATTGAAGAATATTATTTAGCAACTGGTGGGGAATTTTGGGTAATTGAACACCAGAATCAGATTGTCGGGACTGCTGCCTATTATCCCATCAATCGCGGCGAAAAAGCTGTAGAAATTAGAAAAATGTATCTTTTACCAAAAGTGCGCGGTTTAGGATTAGGCAAATATTTATTACAACAACTAGAAACAGCAATTGCTTTACGGGGATTTAAGCAAATTTGGATTGAAACCGCCAGTATTTTAGCTGAAGCTGTTAAACTTTATGAAAGTAATGGTTATCTACCAACAACAGGTGTAGAAACTAGCAGATGTGATTTAGTCTATGTAAAATATCTAT
Organism: Dolichospermum sp. UHCC 0352; assembly: GCF_009711925.1. Taxonomy (NCBI): domain Bacteria; kingdom Bacillati; phylum Cyanobacteriota; class Cyanophyceae; order Nostocales; family Aphanizomenonaceae; genus Dolichospermum; species Dolichospermum sp. UHCC 0352. The sequence goes on from NZ_VIKY01000107.1 coordinate 2,448, forward strand.
GATCAAGATATTCCAAAACCTTCTGAGTCTTTTTCTTAAATCCTCTTGTCCCCTGTGTCAGCGTCCTACACCCAGGGAACTTTGTCCATATTGCATCAAACAAATTCAAAGTTGTCACAAACCAAATCCTGCTTATTTATGGAAACAACCATTACCAATATTTGTGTGGGGAAATTATGGTGGTGCAGTCAAAAGAGCGATCGCTGCATTAAAATATGAGAATCAGCCACAAATTGGTTATGTGTTAGGAGAATGGTTAGGGGAATCATGGTTATTACATTCACCGCAACCACAACAACAGCTTTTAGTTGTTCCTATCCCTATGCACCCCAAAAAACAAAAACAACGGGGTTTTAATCAAGCTGCATTAATAGCTGAAGGTTTTTGTAATGTCACAGGATACAAATTGAAAATCAATGGTTTAGAACGCATCAAAGAAACTGAAGCACAATTTAGTTTATCCGCAGTTCAAAGACAAGAAAATTTAGTAAATGCTTTTGTGATTGGTAAAGATTTGCGTCGTCATCCCCATATACCAATCTTATTAGTGGATGATATTTATACTACTGGCGCTACTGTTAAAGCTGCTGTACAGACTCTTGAACAACATCAAATTACAGTCTTGGGTGTAGCTGCTGTTGCCACGACAAATAAATAAAAATCAAGCTATATTAGGTTAGTTACCCTGTATTTCTGGGAACAGTATTTCAATTTATGAAAAAGATTTTTGCAGTGGGTTTCAGAAACATCTTAATTATTTCTATTACATTGCTAACAATGGGGATTTGGAGCAAAACAGCCTCAGCACAAAATAAGTTATATAGCCCTATTCCGTTAACTAATTTGACAGAAATTTCTGATATCTTATCAAACAAAGATATTCCCACAGGACAAGGGGGATTTGCTCGTGATTATGCAATCAAATTAAATCAGGGTGATAATTTATCTATTGATTTGTCATCGGAAAACTTTGACAGCATTATTACACTATTAGCACCCAATGGTTCAACAGCAGGAGAAAATGATGATGCTCCCGACGGTACAAGTAATTCTCTATTATTTACCCGCATTACAGAAACAGGAACTTACATTGTGCGCGTTCATTCTTTTGGGGAAACTGGGGTAGGGAAGTTTAAACTCAAGGTGACAAAACTGCAACCTGTGAAGTAGGGTTTGCGCGTTCAATCCATCCTTAATTGGGTATAATTGAATTGACGAGTTAAACGAAATAAATTATGAAAATTCAAGTAATCATATATGAAGCAGAAGCAGGCAGTTTTTGATTAATTTATCACAAATTATACTCAATAAAACTAAGAAAATAAAATTTTATGTTTTCAATAGTCGGTTTTAACCGACTTTAGCTATAAGACAGGGAATTTATTCCCTGGATTTTGGAACATCAATTTTGAATATAAAAATCCGCTAATTATATATCTTGACAATAGCACAAAATTTCAAGATGTCAATACCCTAGTAAACTCGTTAGCTTATTGATTACATTCTCAATAATCTTGAGAATTAACTCAGAATATTCTCAATAAACACAAGGATGTGATTTTTTTGAAAAAGAGAGATTGAAAAAACTTATATGTCTGATGTCAGACTACCACGATATGCCACAATCCGAGAAACATCAATCGAAGTGTTACCAAATGATCAAGTCTGATGGTTGATGATTTACGAAGACCACTCATAATAAAATCTGGATTTTCTGGTCTGAGAATAATATCTGTATGAAGGGGATTTTCGGGAATACGGCTGGTGATGAGGGCAAAAATAATGTGCTGATATGCTCCAATTGTATTGGTTAGACAATAGGCAGGACGGACTTTACTGGAAGATAAATCGTCAAAGGGAAATTGAATTAAAACGATTTTACCCTTCATGAGCTACAGGTTGTCCATCTTTCAGGGTATAAATATCTTCTTCTGGATCATGCAGAAAAGCAAAGCTAGGGTTATTGGAAACAGCATCTAACCAAGTTTGTTCATTAAGTTCATCTTCTGGCATTAAAAGAATAACGCGCACAACCCTGTCCTTTGCTTGGGGAATGGGATGATCAAGTTTGATTTGCCCTTGGGTATTTAGGATACCAGTGGTTTCAATCGCACGCATAGCTAAATCTAAGAGGGGTGATTTTATTCTAACATTATTTGGCTCGTTTATTGTCGCATGAGAAATTAGTAACTCGCGGACAATTTGGCGATATTTAGCTACACAAGTATCAAGTAAATATTGCATAAATTCAATTAAAAATATTAAACTGAAAATATGGTTTCATCAGGTGGCAGCAATTCGTTTCGATAGGACTCAAAGGTAATACTATCTGCAAAACCTTGATGTTGCAAAATTAGATTTGACCAAGTTCTAGTTTTGTTTTCTAGAAATGTAGCTAATACAGTGCCTTCGTGAATGTCCTTTGGTATTTCAGCAAGTTGGATTTTTCCATCTTTATAAATTCCCTGAACAGTTTTTAGTATGGATTAATCTCAACCAATTGGGCGATCATTATTACTATCAATTGTACTACAAGACATCCCTTGTTATTGTTGGGGTACGTCCTAAATTAAATATATGTCATTATCATCAATTGAATGGGTGACGACATCTTGATTCCTTTGGGTTATTTTTATCATTATGACACATTTCACATTAGATAATTCTAGGTTATTTTTTTCAATCTTCTTCGTCAGCCTCTCTGATACCTTTTCCCAATCTTCTTTTAAGAATTTTGCAGTTTCTAATGTTCCTTCCGATGATATACCACCAAAAATTGTTACTTGTTTTTCATTTATCTTAGTTTTGCATATTAATCCCCAAAAAATGTTAGTACCATTATCAGAGTGATCTTGGTATGACAATTTTTTACCGGGCGAACTATTTATATTTATAATAATTTTCTTGTTTGTAGTATCCAATGTAAATAATCTATTTAGATCATTATTTGTTTGAAAATGAGATACTAATTTATTAGAAAGTAAACCTAAAATAATTAGACTTTTATATTGATATTTTTCGATTTCGGAAATGTCGATATCATCTGTATGAATTTTGTCTATAATATATTCTTTCGCTGCCAACAAACTAGTGATATAACTGAGAGATTTTATATCTAAAGTTGCCGTAAAGTTAGGTTCACTTAATTTTTTACCAGTATTTTGTTCTAGATCACTGTGTTTAATTTTATGTGCAAGGTATTTTGCATATTTATCTGTTTCATCTTCTTTTAACATATTTTTATCTATCTTAAATATCGTCATTGCTTTATCTATTGTGTCGTTAATATTAATATTTGGATAACTTTTGAAAGTTATCCTAATAATTTTCTTGATATAAGCTTCTCTTATCTTTTTTGCATAGGTATGTTCTGAAATGTTCTTGGAATATTTAATATTTTCAAAAATTTTAGATATCAAGTCCGAGAGTTTACAATTTGGAGTTTCTATTATGTATTGTATTTCATCCATTATATCATCTACATCTACATTTTCATTTCTGTCTTTGTTAGTTATATGGTTAGAGCTAAGTAAGTATTTTATTAAGTTTTTTAACTTACTCTTGTCGATATTCTCATTGTCCATTATTTTGTCGATATTGCTCCTTATTGTTTTGAATAAATCGTTATTGTCCCTGTATGCTTCATATAAACTGGTTGTTATTTCTGTAAGAAACGACATCGGAAAAGCCTGAATCTGAAGTATTATATGATTAATTAAAAATTCTTTTGGAAAATAATTTTCACTATGAAAATTAGGATTTTTTAGTATGTGATTTATTACAGAATCTAAAGATTTCAATGGGAAATATGGGATTACAATTGCAACATCATTCTTATTATTTATAGAATAAGAATCAAACCCAAAAAAATCATCGAATGCTATTTTTTTATCTTGTGTTGACCAAATTTCAGCTGCGCGAGTAAAAATTGCTACTAGTGAAGCAGTAAGCAAAGCCCACTCTAAAGTAGTAATTCCATTCCATACTTGACAACTAAGTTGTTTGTCCATCGGTAAATCGAGTTTAGCACAATAATCATTTTTTGAAAAAAAGCTTGCCTTAATTATTGTAGTTATCAATATTACAAGAATAGAAAAAATAGCCACATACCAAAACTTTCTGTACCCAGTTCCAAGTTTAAAAAATGGACTAAAAAATCTGAACAATGTTTTTCTAATATCTTTCAACATAATCCTTTTATCCTTCATTGCTTTTTGGTTTCAGTTTTAGCATACAAAAATTTTAGTATTTAAAATATTTAAAACAGACATTTTAGTTATAAATTATAGTTACAAAATACACTAAATTAACTTCATAGTTGGTTTACAGGCAACTACTCAATAACCCTCTTTCATCAATTTGGCTTTTCCAGGCTATATTTATCCTTTCCTCAAGATTTCGGCTCAATAGCACCATACCGAATATTATCAATGAGTTATTTCTAATCAAAAAAGTGTCACAAGAGTTGCATTAAAAGACTTTGCTAAAAAAATTATGCAACAAACTGGTAGATATATTTTTTATCACTCTGTCTTCTAAGTCGAGATAGTGCTAATTGCACACAAAAATAACGCTTCAGTCCACTCCACCACAGCGCCATAGGTATCTCCCGTATGTCCACCTAATTTATAATTAAACCAAGCCGCAGTCACAATAGAAATCACACTCCCAGCTAAAACTATCCCCACAGCTAAAACTAAATTCTGCGGATTCATTACCCAAATAACACCACTTAAACCAATTAATAAAAACCAACTTGGAAATAAATCTAAATAAGAACGAATAGCTTGTTTATGAAATGCACCCTTACCAGTAGGTTTAAGATAAGGATAACAGGCGATCGCTACTTGTTGTCCCCAACGTCCCCAGCCACAACCAGCCATTAACACTAAATAATGATTTTCGGCTATATCTGTTAAAGCAGTAATTTTCAAAATAATAATCATAATAGCAGACATTGCCCCAAATGCACCAGTAGCACTATCCATCATTACCTGCAATCTACGTTCAGAATCACCTACTGCTAAACCATCGGCCGTATCCATCGCTCCATCTAAATGTAACCCTCCCGTTATTACTATCCACGCACATACTACCAAAGCGTTACGGGTTAACACTGGGACACTCAAATAATTCATTCCTATATCTAAACCAGCTAAAATCCCACCAATCATTAACCCAATGATCGGCGCGAAACAAGCAACCCGTTGAAAGTCCAAATTTTGCACATAAGGCAAGGGAATAGCAGTATAGAAAATCACAGCCGCAACTAAATTTAAGAATTGCTGTTGCCACCAGCCCAAAACATTAGCCATACTTGAGAAAGAGTTTAATTAACTAAATGCTGCCAGTATTTATGAATATAGATTTTCTCATCATCAACTACCCCCAAACCAACAATCTACCACCAATAATCAGCCCATTATCCCCTAAACTTGATATTTTAGAAATATGGGAAACTAACAATCTATCTCATTGATGGTCTGGCTGCGTCGTCACTCACCTTCCATAACCCACTATTTTTCTATGAGTTATCATCTACCCGACACGAAAATACCAGCGCCGTGCATAGTCAACACGGGCATAGTAGTTAACAAACTCGATATCCGCAGATTGCTGAATGATTTAGGTAGAGTCCACTACATTTACACCCAAGACCACAAACTACTGAGTGAAGGTGATGGGGATGTAATAGAAGTATTCGCTAATTCCCGTCGCGCTACCTTAGTTACCAACAATTCGCTATATCTAAATGTAGATAGTTTTGATTATCTGGAATTAAAACAGTCTCCACAGCCAGAAACCTACTTTGACTTGATTCAAGAGCAAATGTGCTTACGGTTAATTCCCCTGTCCACACCGCTGCAAGAACGACGCAATCGCCAATTTAACTTTACAGTTATAGAAGCGATGATGGATGAAGTCCTCACAGCTAGATGGGATGCAGAAATTGATGATGACTGTTATGATTCCTTCTAACAGGGTAATCATATCTTCTCCAGGGGAATATTGGATTGCAGGGTGTCACCCCCACAAGACAAAAGCCCCCACAAACTACCCCAAGTAGTCGAGAAAATGTTAAGTTGGTGGATAAATTTAGCCAAATCCTATTTTTGTCTTGAGCGCCAATTTTTCCTTTGAAAGTCTCGCTACCTGTAGCCAGACCAAAGCTAGAGCCGGAATATTTTCTACTCCCCACGGAATTGTAGAAACACCCAGGTTTATGCCTGTGGGAACATTAGCTAATGTCAAAACTATCACCCCTGCCCAACTGGGAGCAACAGGAGCGCAGATGGTTTTAGCTAATACCTATCATTTACATCTCCAACCGGGAGAAGCCATTGTTGCTGGTGGTGGTGGATTACATAAGTTCATGGGTTGGTCTGGTCCCATGCTCACCGATTCCGGTGGATTTCAGGTTTTCAGTCTGAGCGAAATGCGAAAAATTACTGAAGAAGGTGTAACTTTCCGTTCTCCTCATGATGGGCAAATCATTAAATTAACGCCAGAACGCTCTATTGAAATTCAGAATATTTTAGGGGCGGATGTGATCATGGCTTTTGATGAATGTCCTCCCTATCCTGCCACTCGTCAGGAAGTTGAAGCCGCCACTGACCGAACCTATCGCTGGTTAAAACGCTCTATATCCGCCCATCAACGCCAGGATCAGGCATTGTTTCCCATTGTCCAGGGGGGAGTATATTTAGACTTACGCGCCCGTGCTGCTCAAGAATTGGCGCAGTTGGATATGCCGGGATATGCCATTGGTGGGGTCAGCGTGGGTGAACCAACGGATTTAATGGCGCAAATTGTCCAAACTACAGCGCCGTTGTTACCGCTGAATAAACCCCGTTATTTGATGGGTGTGGGAACTTATCGAGAAATGGCCATTGCGATCGCTTCTGGTGTAGATTTATTTGATTGCGTTATTCCCACCCGCTGGGCTAGACATGGAACGGCTATTGTCTCCGGTGAACGCTGGAACATCAAAAATGCTAAGTTTCGTGAAGATTTTACACCATTGGATACAACTTGCCCTTGTTACACCTGTGAAAATTTCAGTCGGGCTTATTTATCTCATTTAGTGCGATCGCAGGAAATATTAGCATATACTTTGTTGACTATTCATAACATCACCGAATTAATTCGCTTTACTCAAAAGATTCGCGCATCAATTTTGAGCGATCGTTTTGTTACCGATTTTGGTCATTGGTTAGAACCATCAGCAATTGATTTAGAAAAAACTGAGGACTGATCATTGAGCTAATCATGATAAAATATATCTCGCATATAAAATCTGTATTTGATTATTAGGTGGATTTAAACAAACATGGAAGCAGCACTATTACTAGCGAAATTGCCTGAAGCTTACCAAATCTTCGACCCCTTGGTAGATGTTTTACCTGTTATTCCCGTCTTCTTCTTGTTACTTGCATTTGTTTGGCAAGCAGCAGTGGGTTTTAGATAAATTACCCATTGCCAATTTTTTGGACAGGTAACATCCACCTGTCCTATTTTTTGGTAAAATTAATAGTTCTTAATATTTTGCAAGAAATCCATATAATTAATCCAGTCACATACTAAATTACCAGGAAGCTACGATGGGAAATATCAAATTTGTTAAAGAAAATCAAGAAATAGTCGCCGCAGATGGTGCTAATCTCCGACTTAAAGCTGTAGAAAATGGCATTGATATATATAAATTTTTCGGCAAAATGACCAATTGTGATGGTGCTGGACAATGTACTACTTGCGTTGTCCAAATCACTGAAGGATTAGAAAACCTGTCTCCGCGTACAGATTTAGAAACCAAAAAATTCAAAAACAAGCCTGATAACTACCGTCTCGCTTGTCAAACCTTAGTTAATGGACCCGTGACTGTTATCACCAAACCTTAAAGGCTGATAAAAAAATTTGGCTTCACTCTGTCATGGATGATGCTATTCTAGAATAGTTGACTCGAAATTACACAAAAGGCTATCTTGCTATGCAAGTTAATGATTTGGGTTTCGTAGCGAGCATTTTGTTCGTATTAGTACCCGCCGTGTTTTTAATCATGCTTTACATCCAAACCTCCAAGACTGAAGGTTAATTAACAGCCTTGCGAACAGCTATTAGCTTTTGTGAGCATTTTAAAATCGGTGGAAAAGATAGTTAATACTTGGGCTATAAAATAAAAACCCCCCTAAACTCATATAGTGTAGGGGTTTTTATTTAGTCATCGCTAATATGAAGACATTATCCAATAGTGCGTGCCAAGAGAACTGGACAGGTAGCATTAACACGAACATAGTCAGATAAAGACGAGCCAATGAGCCGATCTATATCAACAAAACTCTTAGCAATAGATGGGCGACGGTCCGGGGAACCAATCAATAATAAGTCTATATTCAACTCATTAGTTAAACGACAAATTTCTTCCCCAGGTTTACCACTGCTAGTAATACAACGCACTGCTACAGATTGCTTTTCTGCCTCTGCCACAGCCATTCCTAACACAGAATTTCTCTCTGGTTTAAGATCAGTAATACCTGATAATTTACCACCTAAATCTGCATTAACATTAGCTAAAACCAATTGTCCACCCGCAACACCCCTAAGTAAGAACAAAGCCAAATTTAAAGAGTTTTTGGCAGATTCAGAATTATCCATGGCCACCATAATGCGCTTAATGTTTTTGACATAAATGTCATCTTTCACTAGCAACATGGGACGGGAAGACAGTTGGAAAACGTACTGACTGACGGAATTGGAGAAAATAGATTGTAGCCGCTTCATTCCCCGTGAACCCATAATAATCAAGTCAGCTTCCATTTCGTCAGCGACTTGACAAACTACATCCTTGGGATCACCTTGACGTAAAATAGAAGAAACTTGGCTGGGGTCTAAGTTTAAATACTGAATAGCCTTAGCGAGAATTTTGCCCCCTTCTTCCCATTTGTCGGTCATTACAGCCGCAGTGCTTTGTGGGGTGACAACGTGGAGAACTGTGACCTTTGCTCCTCGAAATGAAGGTAGTTCTTTCAAGTTCTTGAGCATTTCTTCCGCGTGTCCTAAACCGGAGACAGCCAACAAAATTTTTTGGATCATTTTTCCGTCTTTGTCGTGAAGGTTTTTGTGGTTTTTGCTGCTAGTATTGAGCTATGGCTGCGTCAGGCAAGCTATCAGAATGTTTTTTTCTGATGTGCTAAATAACCAAGTTAAGTATTTAGGCATAAATTAACTGATTAGCAGTAAAACTAATACCAACAAGCAGAAGAGTGATTAATATTAAGTTTATTTACGCCTAACTACGTGAAGTGACAACCAGGTTGCCTATCATTCATATCATACAACTAATTGTGTCTAATGAAATTAATAAAAGATGATGTTAGTTATGATTTGTCATCTATGTTAATTTTTTTTAATTTAAGTTAATTATTACCATGATCATTTTTCGGAAATTAAACAACAAATAGCAGAATATCAAGCTTATGCTGAAAAAATGAGAGCAAAAATACCGTTTATATTGTCAGCATTCAGCCGTCAATTTTCAGCTTTTCGTAAAAAGATAAATTTAATTTCTGCTTGAGATTTACAGGATTGATAAAATCAAAAAAATGAATTACCAAGTTGTTAATCAATTAGATGAAACCCAAATTTCCGAACTTGTGGAATTATACAAAAATGAGTTCTGGAGTCACAACCGAACATATCCAGGTGTTGTCAAAATGTTAGCTGCATCTGATATTATCATCGCTTTAGTAAATGAGGAAAAAGAACTAATTGCTTTTTGTCGTATTTTGACTGATTTTGTTTATCGCGGAGTTCTTTATGATGTCATTGTTAAACCTAGTTACAGAAAAATGGGATTTGGTGCTAAGTTATTAGATGAAGTCGTTAATCATCCCCAATTAAAAGAAGTTGAAAATATGGCTTTGTTCTGTTTACCAGAGATGATACCATTTTATCAACAGTGGGGTTTCACTAATGAAGTTGTGAACTTAGAATTAATGTATCGTTATCAATAATATATCAATCCTTGAGAATTCTCTAATTTGATCATGTCTACCCAAAGTCTAATTCAAAGTATATATACAGATGGCGCTTGCACAGGTAATCCTGGCCCTGGTGGTTGGGGTACAGTTGTCTATTTTCATGATGGTTCAGTGCATGAAATGGGTGATTCATCCCAGCACACCACTAATAATAAAATGGAAATGCAAGCTGCGATCGCTGCCTTGGAATTTTTCAAATCATCTCGACAAACTGAACCTATTACCCTGTACACAGATAGTAAATATGTCATTGATTGTGTGACAAAATGGGTAAAAGGCTGGAAAAAGAACGGCTGGAAAAAAGCAGATGGGAATCCCGTCCAAAACCAAGACCTCCTAGAAATTCTGGATCAACTCAATAGCCGACTGGTACAATGGGAACACGTTCGCGGACATTCTGGTAATATTGGCAATGAACGCTGTGATGTCATTGCGCGTTCCTTCGCCAACCATAAAATCCCTCACCTCAAACAATTATTACCTGGACTTCTTCACGAAAATTTACCTAAAATTGGGGAAATAAGCCCAGCAAAAGTATCTAATGATCCAATAAACTCTACAATAACTAATAAAAACACACTAGAAAGCAGTCCGTCTGCATCAGATACAAGCACTATGGAACTATCTACAACACCAACTGCGACTACAACCAACGAACAACCCACGGAAATCAGGGTTTTACAACTTCGCAACTTGGTGGAAACCTTACGGATTGCAGACGAAATTGCCGAAAAAGGCTACCTAATTACCAGTTCAGAATTAGCAGACTTAATGGGTGTTCACTCTAGCGCCGTTACCAGCCGAGGTGATGAATGGCGGTGGCGAAATTGGATAGTTTCACGGGTAAGACGGGAAGGAAATCAAATTCTTTGGGAACTCGAACGTGGGGACAAAATAGCCACAGAAATAGATTGAAAAATATAATTTTTGATTTTCCTTAAATCTTAAAACCCGTAGGGGCGCAGGCTATGCGCCCTTGATTGCATTTCAAGACCTTTGATTAAGCTCCTAACATTTGTAAATTGTGCAAAGTGGCATAAAATCCTTGTTGTTGTAGCAATTCTTCATGACTTCCCTGTTCAATTAATTCCCCCCGTTTCAACACAAAAATCCGGTCTACATTGCGAATTGTTGAGAGACGGTGAGCAATAATAATTGAAGTCCGTTGGATTAACAACTGATTTAAAGCTGATTGAACTAAAGCCTCCGTCCCCACATCTAAACTAGCTGTGGCTTCATCTAATACCAAAATTTGGGGATTACGAATAGCCGCCCGCGCAAAGGCTAAAAGTTGTTTTTGTCCACTAGAAAGATTTGTCGCCCGTTCTCGTAATTGAGTATCATAACCTTGGGGTAATTGGTTAATAAACGTCGCTACATTCGTCTTTTCTGCTGCTTGTTGAATTTCTGCAAAACTGTAATTATCACCTAAAGTAATATTACTTTTAACATCACCAGCAAACAAAAAAGCCTCTTGCAAAATCACCGTCATATAACGTCGTAGTTCCACCTGGGGAATCTCGCGGATATCCACACCGTCAATCAGAATGCGTCCTTGGGTTGGTTCATAAAGACGACATAACAGGCGAATAATTGAACTTTTACCGGCACCTGTGGGACCAACTAAAGCCACCTTTTCCCCTGGGTGAATGGTAAAGTCTAAATTCTTAATAACGTAATCATCATCTTTATAAGCAAAGGAAACATTTTCAAACTTAATTGCTCCCAAAGCCGGAACGGGTGTAAAATCTTGAGATTCTAACTTAGAAAGTATCTCATTAATATAGCCAAATTCAAAATCTACATTTGAACTTTGAGGCTGAGAATAATCTTTAATTTCAATGGGTTCATCTAAAATATCCACTACTCTTTCAATAGCCGTAAACCCAGATTGAATCACCGTAAACTTTTCCGCAAAATTCCGTAATGGTTCAAAAAATTGTTGGGCATATAAAATAAATGCTGATAAAATCCCAAAGGAGATTTGTTGATCTAACAATAACCAACCACCTAACCATAATACTCCAGCAATAGCAATTAAACCAACCCATTCTAAGGTTGCAGAAACTGCGGAATCATACCAAATGCTAATATCTACTTCCTTAATATAACGTTGGTTAGCAGCTCGAAATAACTCAACATTAAATTTTTCGCGGCGAAATAATTGAACTATATTAATCCCGACAATATTTTCTTGAAGTTGAGAATTGAGTACAGAAAGTTCTTCCCTGGTTTTATAATTAGCCCTTCGATACCGCTGTTGAAAATAAATTATCAACCAAGTTATTGGCAAGAGGATGAATATCAACAAAGAAGCAAGTTGCCATTGAATAGAAAACATCAATCCTACAATTACTACCATAGATAGTAAATCAGAAACAATGCCTACAGCCCCAGTGGAAAAAACATCTCCTAAACTTTCGACATCACTCGTTAGTCTAGTAATCAATTTACCTACAGGTGTCTGATCAAAAAACCGCACAGCTAAAGATGTTACATGAGTAAATAAATCTTCACGAATATCTGCTGTGATTTTTTGCCCTAATTTTTGCACTAAATAACCTTGGACACTTATTAATACTAAGCGGATAGTAGTTGCAATGAGCAACATTCCAATCAGGATATTTAAACCTTGCCATAAAGGCATATTTTGCAGAAATTGATATGTACTTGGTTCTTTGCGAATTAACGAAATTGCCTGTCCCACTAATAGGGGTTTGATAGCACTAGCAACAGCAATCGGAACAAGCATTAACATGGATACTGCTAATAGTTTGCCATGACGACGACCATAGGGAACTAAGCGTAAAAATAACCGCCAGTCATTTTCTCGACGACGGTATTCAGGATTGGATTTAGTTGGAGATGGAGAGATGCCCATAAATAACAATTTAGGAGGAAAATAATGTAAAATTCTGTCCTGGGAGACTAATTTTTTTCAAAATTTAAGCCATTGATTTCTTGACATTTGGCCTGTGCGGCTTGATAAGCTGTCAAATATTCTAGCCCCCCCAACATAACATCACCATAATAATCATAGGGGGCTTCACCATAAATAGGTAAAGGATCATCCTCTGGATAATCTTCTTTGGATTCTTCCACAATGGCTTTGAGTTTTTTGGTACTTAGAGCTTGAGCCGGAAAATAATAAAGTTCTTGGGGATTTTTTTGTAAATGGGGAAGTGTCGGATCTATAATTACATCATTAACTTCAATCCAACCATGTTCAACTGGTTTATAGGGTTGACCAGCAAATACTAAAAAGCCTTGGATATACTTTGCCCCTTGGGTGATTAAAACTGCTTTATAAGCATTATCAAAAGGTTTTTTAGCTTTACTTTTGATGGCTTTGGCAATTTCATGAGATAGGGTTTCATCTAATAATTTGTTCATGGGGTAAATTCTCCTTTAATTATTTTGTCAATTATTAATATACACTGTATTAGGCAATTTTTAATCACCTGGACTATATAGCGATCCTAAATTAGTTATGAAAAACAAGATCCCCGACTTCTCTAAGAAGTCGGGGATCTGACTCTGGGAATGTTCACAAATCAAATAGGATTACTATATGCTAATTATTGTTGATATCCGATAATTACCCCCTTTAATCCCTCGATACTTTGGGGGGAAACCAGAAAATCCAGTCCCCTCCCCTTTGTGAGGCTATCGTGTACACACAAGTTATACTCGAAACGGCTGGATTGTTTGATTCTAAACGTAGGGGTAAAGCAAGAGCTTCATTGGTGTCAACTTAACCTAAAACCCATAGCCCACCTGGGAATGAATTCCCAGTCTAATAGCAGAAGTCATCTGAAGATGACTAAATAACCCGGAAATTTTTGAGTAAACTTTAGTTTACTTTCGCTATTAGCCCGGAAATTCATTTCTGGGTGGGTGTGGAAGCCAACAAATAAGCCATCTGTAGCCTAAGTTGACACCAATGGGGTGGGGTTAATTCCTTCAACACCGCATCAGTAAAGGGATTTTTCCCCGCCTTCAAATCCCTAATTTGCCCTTTTTGGACAACACTTCCTCACTCCGCTAACTTGCGTTTAGCTTTGCCTTTGTTAGCAAACTCCTCTGCTTTTGCTTGGGGGTCAAATTGTAAATTTTTATCCCATTCTTTGGCTTGACGGAAATTAGCTAAAGCCCCATTCAGATCATCATTTGCTGCCAAGTTCTCACCTTGGATCACTAACACCGTTGCTGCTAATAATAACCGAGATGGAGTTTGGCAATCCTTTAATTCTGCCAACACTTGAGGATTACCAATCAAATAATTATTCAGCAAATTGCAACCACTGGTGACTAAATTATCTAAATCCAAATCCCATAAAATGATCGTCTTGTCAGCACTCCCAGAAGCCAGTTTTTTGCCGTCGGGGCTAAATCCCACACTCCTGACCTCACGCTCATGACCTTTCAGGGTATTCAGGACTTTCCCTGTGGTCACGTCCCAGATTTTGATCGTCTTGTCATCACTCCCAGAAGCCAGTTGTTTACCGTCGGGGCTAAATCCCACACTATAGACCAAACCCTCATGACCTTTCAGGGTATTCAGGACTTTCCCTGTGGTCACGTCCCAGAT
>NZ_VIKY01000108.1:0-3422 GCF_009711925.1 Dolichospermum sp. UHCC 0352
GCCCGTACAGTTGTCAGTTGTCAGTTGTTAGCAATGGATAATAGGAAAAAATCTTACCCATTACCAATTACCAATTACCAATTACCTAATTAAGCAGTTTGTCCGTCTTTTTTCAATGCTAACCGGGCTAGTCCATAACAAAGTACAGCATTAACAAGAAGGAAAATTCGAGCTAGGTTACTATTTCCTAAACCCCAAACGGCAGGATCATAAACAGCACTAACGGTCAGAAAAGCTGTTATTCCTAAAGTTGCACCAATAGCAAACCATTTCCAACTAGGATGTCCTAAAAATAAGGCTATTAAAACAAAAGGAATTAAAACACTGGCAAAAAGAGGATTTAATGCGTCTGTTCCCTGTAAAGTGTTACCTAGTTCGGGAATGGAACTACCTAAAACCCGGAAAGGCCATTGAGGAAGATCAAAGATATAAAATCCTTTGAGGAAGAATAAGCCAGAACTGCCGAAAGTTAAGCCGCTGAATAAAGACCAACTCCAAGTGAAGGGGAAGTAAACCCGTAAGAACCAAGCTAGAAGATAAGAACCTATTACCATGAATATTTTAGGCACTAAAGCGATCGCTCCGCCATCTATCCAAAAGCCGGGATTAAGATAACCCTGTTCTCGCAACCACCGGAAAAAGTCAGGAACACTAATTATACCGTCGCTGGCTAATTTAACTGCGGCTTCGGCGTTGAGTTGTCCAGCCCCATAATAGTTCAAACCGTCGTCTTGAATGACTCTGGCTGACTGTTGGAGAACTTGCAAAATTTCATCGGGTTCTTTGATTCCCAAGGCTTTGATTAATGCCGCTACACCCGCAACGTGGGGAGAAGCCATACTTGTGCCTTGAAGTCCGAGAAATACGCCTTCACCTTGTTCATTAATAGTTTCTTGGAGAATTGTCCCAGTTTCACTCCCTCCAGGGGCAGAAATATCCACACCCGCACCATAGTTAGAATAGGATGCTCTTTCACCGTCAGGTCTAAAAGCGGAAACGCCAATAACATGATCATAACGGGCAGGGTAGCTTACGCCGTTGGTGTTTTCATTACCTGCGGCAGCAATGATAGTTACACCTTTGTTATGGGCATATTTAACCGCATCTTCCATGAGTTGGCTTTCTCCACCACCACCTAAGCTCATGTTAATGATGTCTGCGCCGTTATCAGCCGCAAATTTGATGGCTTCGGCAATGTCGGCTACTGTTCCTGCACCGTCAGCATTTAATACCTTTAAGGGCATGAGGCTGGCTTCATAGGCAACTCCAGCGACACCATAGGCGTTATTGGTGGCTTGGGCAACTGTACCAGCGACATGAGTTCCGTGTCCGTTGTCGTCTTTGGCTGCCTCTGTGTCGTTGACGAAATCATAGCCTTTGACAAATTTGGTTTCATATAAATCGCGGACTTTGGTAATGCCAGTATCAATTACGGCAACAGTGATACCACTACCTTTACTCCGAGTCCATGCCGCTTCTACGCCGATTTTGTGTAAGTTCCATTGTTTGCTATAATACTGGTCATTTGGACCAATTAAAGACGAACTTGGTTCTTCATTTTGCTGCGGTGCTAACAGTTCTCCTAACCAAGTGGCTTGTCCTTGGGGGACGATTTTGTAAATGTAATTTGGCTCGATAAATTCTGTAACTTTGGCAAAGGAAGATTTTCTTAAATCGTTGAGTCTTTGGCGATCGCCTTTGATAATATACACATGATCCGCTGCTGAATATTTATTATCCAATTGGGGGGTAACATGATATTCTTGAGCGATCGCTTGTAGATCCTTCTCAATCACATTTTCTGCCACATCTTCCCGAAAATCTAGCAAAATTGTCTCAAACTCACCTTTAGCTGCCAGTCCCTGAAAATTCAGAAACCCAAACACAGCAGCAGTCAGTCCAATGAGAAACAAGCACAACAATAGCAGTTTTTTCATTTTTTTCTCTTATATCCCCGTCTTCAAAGAAAGACAGCACGGAGAGGGAATTTTCTTACTACCATAGCTCATATAAGTAGGTTGGCGTTGAAAATTGTCGTCATAGCACTAGGCTTGAGGCAATACTTCGACTTCGCTCAGTAACCAGAGGCAAGAGTAAAGAAGTTTTCAGCGATTTTACATCTCTTTACACAGTTTGGTTTTATTGTGTTCACCTACTTAGTAGGTACATTCAATCAATTCCGGGGTATGATGGCGTGAGTTAAGGGAAATCTGATGATAAATTACTCAATCTACTAATATTAGATAATACATTAAATTTTGTATCTTTGCTTATGACCTATATTTATATTGGATATTGTAAAATGGTATTTGGGAGATTTTAGAGAAAATTCTATCTTCTTACCTAGTTTTCTAATTAAATTAACGACGCTCCTCTCAAAGAGGCATTACGAATTATTATGGAACGTGGTCTTTTATGGTTGCCTCTGTTAGTAGCATTTTTCTGGTTAGCGTGGCAAGGTTCACAGGAATTTAAGAAACTTCAAGCTTATCAAATTTGGGCAGAACAATTTGAACGGGCTAAATATGATATTTATGCAGTGTTAGCTCAAAAAGGTGATGATATCACTTGGGGAAAACCCACAACTAAAGGACCAATTGAATTAGAAACTTTTTCTTTGTTGGATGTTCAAGAAATTCGTTTTTTAGTAAATGGTAATGCCGTAGATATAGAAAATCCCCCCCCCAAAGGTCGAAAAATTGAATTAGAGTTTTTATTAACTACTCCTAAATCAATTTGTGTTCCATTTACAGAAGTTCCCCTCGCAGCAGAATGGGCTAAGTTTTTACAGAGGACATTAAAGAATTTGCAGATGCCAACACCGTAAAAAATTATGAGGGTATACAGCCCCTTTCAGTTATCAGCACATAATTATGAGATCCAGAATTGAAAATAACATTTTATTTATTCACCATGAAGACGTACCAGAATTTAAAAAAGGCGGTTCTGTAGTTAGAAATTCCTACTTTTGGGCTTTACGTTCCATTGCTGGACGTGCTAGACGTTATCATGATTGGGAATACGAATCAGAAGTTTGGTTAGCACTAGAACGAATGCTTTTATCATTTACTGAATCTGGGTATTTAGGTTATAAAGAAACAATGTTAGAGTTTCCCTTATCACAAGGTGAAATTCCTACTGTGTTACGGAATGCAGCCACTTGGGAATAAATTACCATTTCCTCTTATTTGCTATTCCTACTTTCTCAGAGAATTGACACTCCCCGGTCTAAAGACACGGGGATTCTTTGTTCAAAGATATGACTTGCTCATCCAGGATTTCTCCAGCACGAGTAGAGGTCTTATCTCCCAAAGCGTTGCTCATGTCTAGCATGAAAGTTCCGGTATGCCCTACCGTACTCAATCCTCGACTCAGGATATTTCTAGCTGCATTTTGGTAGAGTCGAGGGGGAATATTATTTC
>NZ_VIKY01000109.1:0-330 GCF_009711925.1 Dolichospermum sp. UHCC 0352
ACACGGATAATAATGTCTTTACCATTAGTAGCAATCAACTAAAAATTAATGCTTCCCCCGATTTTGAAACTAAGAATAGTTACAATATTCGCGTCAAAACCACAGACCAAGGGGGGTTAAGTTACGAAAAACAATTAACTATTAACGTCAATGATCTCAATGAAACCCCAACCAATCTCATCCTTAGTAATACCAGTGTTAACGAAAATGTTGCCTCTCTGACTGTAATCGGAGATTTCAGCACCACGGATATTGATACGGGTAATACCTTCAGTTATAGCCTGGTAAACGGTGCAGGAGACACGGATAATAATGTCTTTACCATTAGTA
>NZ_VIKY01000010.1:0-818 GCF_009711925.1 Dolichospermum sp. UHCC 0352
ATGACCCCAATAAGAACAGATAGTACACCAAAACAGTTCACTTTTAAACAAGAAAAACTCCCTCCAGTAGTAGTGAATTTCCAGGGTGGTAAAGTAACATCGGATGCAGGTCTAAGTTTAATTGCGGAAATAGACCGAAAATTGCAAATAACATCACGTTTAGCTTTGGGTTTCCAAGACTACAGAAAGCCAAATAAGACGTTACATCCCATAGAAAGCTTATTAACACAACGGATATATGGCTTAATCATGGGATATGAAGACTTAAATGACCATGAAGAATTACGTCATGATCCCATGTTCGCACTGGCATTAGGAAAAAGCATTAGTCAAGAGAAGGAACAACAATTAGAATTATTTAGTGATAGAACCAGTACCCATACATTTGCAGGTAATCAATTACGTTTGTGGTTCTCTTCCATTGCTTATGTTTTGATGAATGCTTTGCGAAATAAATGTTTAGTTAAAACTGAATTACAGAATGCTCAAGTTGGGACTATCCGTACCAAGTTGTTGAAGTTAGGAGCTTTGATTACAATAACAACTAGACGAGTTTTAATTGCGATTAATAGTTCTTGTCCCTATCAGCATATTTATGCTACTGCTTACCGTTGTTTGCAGTTGTTACCCAATCCTGGTTAATTCTTTTGGGACGATTATTACGCTCATTTTTAGCTTTAATTTAGGGTGGGGATAAAAGTTTTTTCTTCACTCTGTTTTCAGATGCCTAATTTTACTATTAAATTATTTATATCAGTATATATTGCCTGAATAGCTCTTGATATTTAACTGAGTTTCTCAAATATATACTTAGAAGA